>JAUVAM010000610.1 GCA_030591745.1 Deltaproteobacteria bacterium | reverse complement strand
TGAAGCTGGATTGGAAGATGGGTGAAGGTTATCACATGGTGGTGTTGGAGACTCGCGCCAAGCGTACCGGCATCGCCACCAGCATCAACCTGTCTGGTGTTTTGCGCACGCGGGTATACAGTCCCATCCCATACAGCACCGGGGCTTATGCCAAGCACGGCGTCTTCGGCGGGGTGATGATGGGAACCCGGGTGGACAAGTTCATCGGTTTGCTGCGCCAGATGAACGAGCGTATCGGGGCCGAGACGCGACGCGTGCAGCGCATCTTATTCTGGCCTCTGTTTGGTGGCATGCTGCTGGTTTTGGGGCTGGCTGTTTTAGTGGCCCATGGACTGATGCGGCCTATCCGCGCCCTGAGCCAAGCAGCTCGACTCATCGGCCGGGGCGAACTTGATACCCATATCCCGGTTGGGCGCTCCGATGAATTGGGGGATATGGCGCAGGCCTTCAGGGATATGATCGAGAGTTTGAAGAGTCACATCGGTCAACTTGAGCTGAGCAACGTGGAGCTCAAGCAGGTCCAGGGCAAGCTGCTTCAGGCCGAGAAAGAAAAGCGGCGCGAGCTGCAGCAGGAAGTGGACCAACTTCAGAAAGAGATCGCGAGGGCTTCCTTCGCCAACATGATCGGTCGTAGCGAAGGCATGCGTCTGGTGAAGGAGGAAATCACCCGCGTGGCTGATTCCTCCGCCACCATCATGATTCTGGGCGAAAACGGGACGGGTAAAGAGCTGGTGGCCGAGGCCGTTCATCGAAATAGTGATCGTCGGGACAGGCCTTTCATTAAGGTCAACTGCGCGGCCTTCAACGAAAATCTCTTAGAGAGTGAGTTGTTCGGACACCTCAAGGGATCCTTCACCGGGGCGGACAGGGCCCGCAAGGGCGTATTCGAGACGGCGGATGGTGGCACCCTCTTGCTTGATGAAGTGGGTGACATGAGTCTGGAGATGCAGAAGAAATTGCTGCGAACCCTGCAGGAAGGTGAGGTGATCCCCTTAGGGTCTTCCAGGGTGGTCAAGGTGGATGTACGGATTTTGGCCGCCACGAATCGGGATCTGCAGGTCTTGATGCGTGAGGGTAAGTTCCGAGAAGACCTGTACCATCGTCTGCAGGTGATTTCCATCCGCGTCCCGCCGCTCAGAGAGAGGCGGGAGGATGTGCTGTTGCTGGCTAATTTTTTTCTTGGCCGGATTGCCGACAAGGAGAACAAGCCCACGCCGACCCTGGCTCCCGAGGCCGAAAAATTCTTGTGTGACTACCCTTGGCCGGGCAACGTGCGTGAATTGGAGAACACCATGGAGCGGGCTGTGATCCGCTCCCGTGGGCGCATTCTTCGAACGAATGACTTTCAGCTCGAGATGGACGAACGGGATCTGCCGGTGGTGCTGACGGGCTTGGAGAAGGCCATGAGCATGGCCGAGGTGGAGAAGGCCTATATATTAAGCGTCCTGGATAAGCATGGCGGCAACAAGAAGGCCTCAGCTGCCGAGTTGGACATTGGTTACAATACCCTTTGGCGAAAGTTGAAAAAGTACAAGAAAGAGTGATGAACGGGCGTCAATTTGGAATCGGGCGCTATTCCGTTTTGGGGAATTGTGCAATTGGGACAGTTTTCTGCTTCTGTATGGCATTGAAAAAAAAGAAGATTTGATACTTGTGTCGCCTGGCACGGGCGTTGCTAGTCATATGGGCAGCAAAGGAGTTCGACATGAAAAAATCGCATTTCTTTTCGGCCCGAATGCTTGGTTTCTTGTTGGCGATTGTGAGCTTGCTTGGCATCCCCAGTTTTGTTTTGGCTCAGGATGAAGAAGGCAGTGGTGGGGCGGTTTGGGCTGAAGGTGATACTTACGAAGATGAGGCCTACGACGAACACGGTGCCGCATCGGCAGAAACACAGGTTCCCCAGGGCGATGTGGACGAGGCCTACTTTTTTGACAAGCTTTCGCCCTACGGTAGCTGGACTTGGACCCCGGAATACGGTTGGGTTTGGAAGCCTCAGGGGATTTGGCCCGGATGGCGACCTTACACCTATGGATATTGGACCAATACCACCGAGGGCTGGACTTGGACCTCCTCCTTTGTTTGGGGTTGGGCTCCTTTTCACTATGGCAACTGGGTGGTCATGGACGGTCTGGGTTGGGTCTGGGTGCCCGGTACGGTGTGGGCCCCGGCCTGGGTGATGTGGCGTTATTCGGATGACTACATCGGTTGGGCTCCACAGCTGCCTGGTTTCAACTTCTGGTACGGCTGGTCCTATTATCCGGTCTATTACAGCCACTGGACCTTCTTGGGCTGGGATTATCTTGGAAATCGCAACCCACATCATCACTACATGCCCCGCAAGGGTATGCGCGATGCTTTCCGTCACAGCCACTACCCGAGAAATTGTCGCTCTCGGGCCGGCGCGGCATGTGTGCGGGGACCTCAGGCGAACATCGTGCGCAAGCACACCAAGTTGCCCGTTGAGGTGCACAAGTTGGACAACGTGGCGAAGAGTCACAGGCTGCCGAAGCCGGATCGTGTTCAGTTGGGTCTTCGCAAGGACGGGTTGAAAATTTTTCGACCGCAGACCAAGCGGTTTCCTGGCGCGGACAGGCCTCTGGCTGGTCAAGGCCGGTCTTTGCCGGGCAAGCGTCGCACGGTGGACCTGGGCATCGTCAGAGACACCAAGCCTCGGGTGATCGACATGGAGGCGATGCGTGCTTCTGAGTCGGAGAAGCGGTTTGGGCGTCCGGCTCATGGGGCAACCATCGCGCCCAAGCGTCCTGGTCGCAATCCGTCGTTTTCTTCTCCTTCCACCCATCGTCCTGCGCCGACTTCACGCATTGGGGTCCGACCCGGCAAGTCTTCTTTCTCGGCACCGAAGATTCGTTCCGGCTCGCGGCCGAGTTTCCACGCCCCCAAGTCGTCTGGATCTCCAAGCAGAACGTTTCGGCCTT
>JAUVAM010000307.1 GCA_030591745.1 Deltaproteobacteria bacterium | reverse complement strand
GCCTCGATGGCATGGAGGCGGCGCAGGATTTCACCGACTACGAGGACGTCGAACCGGAGTTCCTTGCGGATGCCGATCCGGGTGAAAATTTCGATGACGAGTCCCTGCCCACGGTGGAGCTGTCCCGGCCCGCAATCATGAAGTTTGATGATCTGGATTCAACGTCGAGGGATGAGGAACGACCGGCTTTCGCCGAGATGCCGCCGGGCATTCGGGAGGTGCCCGGACCCCCCCTCGGCGACGACAATTACGGCGACGAGACGGATTCGACGGATTCGATGGATTCGCCGATGGGCTCCAGTGAGGTGGAGACCTTCGACGAACGCTCGGGCAAGTCCAAGGCGCCCGTCGTCGCGGGTTTGCCAAAGCCGGGCGTCGGTACCGGTGAGATGCCGCTCTTGCCGCATGATTTTGACGAGTCCCAGCCGACATTCAAGAACCCCGCCAGGGGTCGCAAGCATCCGGTGGCGGGTCCTTTGGAGATGGATGGAAGCACCATGCGTGGTGAGCGCAAGGGTTTTCCTCTCGGCGCCGTCCTCTTGATCTTGTTTCTGGCCGCCAGCGCCGGTGGTTTGGGCGCTTTGTGGTTTCATGGGCAGAAGACCGAAGAGGGCAACGGCTCGGCGGACGCGGGCATCGATCTCGCGGTGTCGGTGCCGATGGGGCATCCGGACGCGGGCGAGGCCCCGGCGGCGGACGAGGACCAGGCCGGCAAGGCCCAGGTTGCCGACGATGACCAGCGCATTCGACATTTCGTGATCCAGGACGGAGGCGCGGGGGCGTCCGCAACGGTCTCCCCGGACGCAGGCCGGGTGGTCGCGCCGGTGCCGGATGAGATCGACGCCGGGGTGATCAAAGATCCGGTTCCGACCAAACCGCCCGTGGTCAAGAAGAAGAAAAGGAAAAGGACAAAGAAAAGGCGAAAACGCCGCAACACAAAGAAACGAAAACGACGACGCGTTCGAAAAAAATGCCCGACGAAAGGTCAGGGTATGCTCGATGTGGGCATTTCCGGCGGCTGGGCTTTTGTCTACATCGACGGCGTGCGAAAGAAAACCACCCCGCTGTTTAAGTACAAGGTTGGCGCGGGTCGGCACAAGGTTCAGCTCAGGAGTGGTGACGGCAAGGTGTTGCGCAGTTGGTCTATCTGTGTTCGGGCCAACGAGAGGCTCCGGCTGTTTCATCAGTGAGGTGCGCGAGGCGGTGATGGCAGAGAGTACATTCGAAATGAAGCTCGAAGACCTGATGGGGATGCAGAATGAGACCTCCCAGCGGACCGTCTTCATTTCGGAGAAGAGCGACTTTAAATTTTTGCGAGCGGGTCGTTTGGTGGTGGTCAAGGGGGCGAGCGAAGGCCGTGAGCTGACCATCGAACATGATCGTGTGCTCATTGGTCGCAGCGCGGGCTGCCACTTGACCCTGGAAGACTCTGCTGTCTCCAACGTGCACGCCGAAGTATGCGCTACGCCGGAGGGGCATCTCCTCCGGGACTTAAACAGCACCAACGGCATTTTCATGCTGGGCCACCGGGTGCGCGAGCTCTTCTTGCGACCGGGCTCACAGTTCCAGGTCGGCGATAACTTGTTGCGCTTCGAGCCCTTGGAAAACATGATCAAGGTGCCCTTGTCGACGCGGGACCATTTTGGCAAGGCCCTGGGAAAATCGGTCAAAATGCGAGAGGTTTTCGCCTTGCTGGAGAAGGCCGCCAATTCCAACCTCTCCATCCTTATTCGCGGCGAAACCGGTACCGGCAAAGAGCTCATGGCCGACGCGGTACACAACTACTCCCTTCGCAAGAATCGCCCTTTTGTGGTCCTGGACTGCGGGGCGGTACCGGCCAACCTCATCGAGGATGTGCTCTTCGGACATGAGCGTGGGGCCTTCACGGGCGCGGAGCGACAGCGGACCGGTCTCTTCGAGGAGGCCGATGGCGGCACGATTTTCTTGGACGAAGTGGGCGAGCTGCGCATCGGGTTACAGCCCAAGCTCTTGAGGGTGCTTGAGCGGGGCGAGGTGCAACGCCTTGGATCGGTTAAGACCGTGCAGGTAGACGTGCGGGTGGTGGCCGCCACGCATCGGAATTTGTGGTCCATGGTGGACGACGAGCTGTTCCGTCGCGATCTTTTGTATCGTTTGTCGGTGGTCGATGTGGTCGTGCCGCCCTTGCGCGAGCGCCCTGAAGACATTCCGACTTTGGTCGAGCATTTCGCCAAGGGTGCCAACAAAACCCGCGCTGAGTTGGGTTTGCCGGAAGTGCGTTTCGACGAAGAAGCCATGATTTTTCTGCAGGCTCACCCCTGGCCGGGCAATGTGCGTGAGTTGCGCAACGCCGTGGAGCGGGCGGTGCATTTGGCTGATGGCGAAGAGGTCCGGAGAGAACGGCTGGTGCAAGATCTCTATGGACACAGCAAGAGCTCGGCCTTGACGGTGGACTGCCAGCTGCCCTACAAAGAGGCCAAGGCCCACGTGCAAGAGCAGTTTGAGCGACAGTACTTGTTGCACTTGATGGAGCGGGAACAGGGCAACATGAGCGCGGCCTCCCGCACCGCGGGTTTGGCGCGGCAGCATCTCAGAAAGCTCTGTCGTCGTTATGGGATCGCAGGTGGGCGGGATTGGGTGGATGGAGAAGGAAAACAGGAGTTGTAGATATGCGACGGACCATGAAAACCATGATGATTCTATTGGCCCTGGGTTTGTGCATGGCCATGGGGACGCCGGTCGCGACCGCTGCCGAGCGTCCCATGGTGCTGGTTTTGCCCTTGCCGGCCAGGGACGTTCCTCTGGAGCTGCAGGACCAAGCCTTGGCCCTGGTGGCCCGGGAGCTGCGCAAGCAATACAAGGTGCGGGTTTGGTCGGGCCGTGCGGTGCGTCGTGCGGTTTTCGGTGTTTTGGGCAGTGGCCTGGAAGAGGCGGCCATGGCCTTAGAGGCCGAGGTGGAGGCCGGCAGGTTCGCCTATCAGAATCTGCAGATCGGCAAGGCCATCGGCGCATTGAAGAAGGCAAAAACCCGAACGGCTCTTTGTGGTCCCGAGATTCGGGACGCCGAACCCTTGGTGAATTTGCACCTTTATTATGGCTTGGCTTTGTTGGCCCAAGGAAACACCCGGCAGGCCGCTGGCGAATTCCGGCAAGCGGTGGCCCTGAGGCCGGAGCTGAAGCTCGACACCAAGCGCTTCCCGCCCGACGTGGTCAGCACCTTCACGGCCACCAAGCGTCAATTGCTTTCCGGCTCGCCGGTGCAGGTGCAGTTTCAGTCCAAGCCGGCCGGGGCCGAGGTCTGGCTGGATGGGCGCCGTCTGGGCAACAGCCCGCTGACCGCGCCGGTTTACCCGGGTACTCACTATGTGCGTTTCGACAAAGAGGGCCACTCGCCCTGGACCCTGAAGGTGGAGGGCGTGCCGCCTGAGTCTTTGCGTGCACGACTGGTGCCGACCTGGACCGGAGGCCCCCCGGAGGATCTCATCGCCACCGCCATTGCTCGCGAGGATTTGAGCCAGGCGGTGCTGGCCAAGTTGAAGATGCTGGCGGGGTTTTATCGGGTCGACGCCATCTTGTTGGTCTCGGTGGTCAGGCAGGGCAAGAAGCATCACCTGGGCCAGCGCCTGTTCATGCTGAGCCCCGAGGTGGTGACCCGAGCTCGTTTGTTTAATCTGGGCAGCACCAGGACCATGCCGCGAAAAGTGCGCGGGGTGGTCAGCACCTTGTCCAAGCTGAAGAAACTCAAGGCCTCGGCCTCCGCCAATCTGGTCGCGGCACCCGCGCCCAAGCCGGTCGTGGGAACCGTGGCCCAGCCGGTCGCACCGATTCGTCAGCCGGTGGCCAAGCCCCGGCCTGGACCCATCCCGGGGCCGAAACCTGAGCCCGGTCCGGTGGCGGTGGGGTCCTCGACGGCCTGGTACAAAAGCTGGTGGTTTTGGACCCTCACCGGTGTGGTGGTGGCCGGCGCGGCGGCGGGTGTCACGGTGTGGCAGCTTCAGCCGGAACCCAGTTGGACCATGGAAATTTTGCCCTCGCAGTGATTGCGGGGGATGAGCAGGGAGATAAGCAAGATGAGATTACCGATTTGGGTATCATTGCTATTTTTGGTCGCCTGTGGTGGTTCGAACCCGGAGATTTGGGTCGAAATTCAAGAGCCCATGGACCTGAGCTATCCTTGTCTGGGGGCCAGCCATTTGCAGATCCGGGTGGTTTTTCCCGACGGCACTTATAAATACGACCAATTTGGCCGATATTTTGCCGACAACGACTACCGCTGTATTTTCCCGCCTTATTCTTTTTCCGATCTCCCCCTGGCCGACGGCGTGAGACTGGAGTTGGTCATGACCGACTCCTCGACGGATGCCGGTGGGGAATTGTCTTCCGGCATCAGCCAGGTTTTCAATGTATCCGCGGATTCACCCACCACCAAGGTGGTCATTTCTCTGCAGCGAACCTCCGCGGCCCTGGGGACGGTGGTGCTGAACGCCGCGCCGGCTGATTGGGCGCAGCAACCGAATCTGGCGCGATTGCGTTTCTCGTTGACCGAGGGCGCGAACGGGCGGGCCGGGTATTTTTACTGGGTGCCCGCGGAAGACGCGGATCCCTTTCCGCTCTTCATCTCAGGTCTGCCTGTCCCCGGTACTTTGCTGGCGCACCACTTGCAGATGGAAGGCCTGGACGCCAACGACCAGGTGGTAAAGACCTGGGAAACGGACGTCATGATGGGTGGCGGAACCCTCATCGGCTACGCCAACTTCTAAGGGGTCAGACACCGGCACTTGACACATAGAGGTCGGGACCGTACTGTTTGCAGCATGCCGAGAGAAAAAAGAGACGACTTTCCTGGGGCCTGGCACCATGTGTTTCATCGAGGGGCGAGAAAAGCACTTATTTTCAAGCTTCCTCGGGATTGCACGGGATTTCTTGAGTATTTGGCTGAAGCCGTGGATCGGTTCCAGATAGAGGTTCACGCGTACTCCTTGATGCCCAATCATTACCACCTTCTTATCAGAAGCGTTCATGGCAATCTTTCAGAGGCCATGCAGTACCTGAACGGCAATTACACCCTTTGGCTCAACAAGGTACATCGTTGGGATGGTCCTGTTTTCCGGGGGCGATTCGGAAGTCAACTGGTCACCGATGATAATTATATGCGTGTGCTTTTCGCCTATATCCACTTGAATCCCATCACGGCACATCTGGTTCCAAGGTTAACCAGCGAATCGTGGACAAGTTATCGAGCCTATGTCGGAAAAGAGCCCGTGCCCAAGTGGCTACATACCGATGTTTTTCTTGATTGGTTTGTTGACAAGCACCAATTGCAACAGTTTGTGTCGGCGATTCATCGTGGGGCCGTGGCGTATCCCGACAATTTCGACAAAGAAAAGGGGCTGTTTAGGAAAAAATTGGTGAAAGAAAAAACTTCGATTTCTGCATCCAAAATACGCGATACCCGCAAGGAGAAGAAAGCCTCCAGGGGGAGTGGTGCAAAACGATTGCTGTCGGCAGATGAGGTGCTTCGGGATGTTTACCGAATAACAGAATCTCGGCTCGAGGATCTCAGGCGTAACGAAAAAGGCCCGGGTGCAAATCCGGCTCGTCGATTTGCTGTTTGGGCCTTGGCTC
>JAUVAM010000563.1 GCA_030591745.1 Deltaproteobacteria bacterium | reverse complement strand
TCAGCTTCGAAGTGTCCTTCAAATGCCCCAAATGCGGAGATGAGATGCAGCGGGCGGACGTGGAAGGCCGAAAATGTCCTGCTTGCGCTGCTGAGCTCTGCGACGCCGAGGCCAGCGCGGCCGTGTGTTTTCCGTCTCTGGATGAAGCACAGAAGCGCTTGGAGTATCTCTACACGACCAAGAAGCGCATGGATGAGTTCATGAATATTTCCACCACGGGCGTGGGCGTCCTGGTCAAGGGTGACGTCATTGACTCCCTGGTGCCTCGTTTTGCCGAGGCCATGGACGACGATTTTAACGCCGCCGCGGCTTTGGGCGTGCTTGGCGAGATCATGCGTTTGGCCAATGAAGTGATGGACAACAAGGAGGGGCACCCGGCAGGCATGTTGACCTCGACCGTGCAGGTCCTGCAGAAGGAACTGGCTGGTATGGGCGATGTTTTGGGCGTCCTGGAGCGGGCACCCGATGAAGCGCTCAAGTCCCTGCAGGAGAGGGCTCGGGCGGGCCGTGACGTGGACGAGGAAGAAGTGGAGCGGCTCATCACGGCACGGGCCGAGGCCCGCAAGGCCAAAGACTTTTCTCAAGCGGATGTCATCCGCGACCAGTTGGCCGAATTGGGCGTGGAGATCAAAGACACGCCTTCCGGCACGACCTGGAAAATCTGCGGTTGACGCCGGCCGAGTGGCCATGGACGGTTCTTTTCAACTTGAGTCTGATTTTGAGCCGGCGGGGGATCAGCCCAGGGCCATCGACGAGTTGCAGGAGGGATTGATTCGGGGTGACAGGCACCAGGTCTTGTTGGGCGTCACCGGTTCGGGAAAGACCTTCACCATCGCCAATGTCGTGGCTCGCAGCAATCGACCGGCGATCATTATCGCCCATAACAAAACTCTGGCTGGGCAGCTTTACGCAGAGTTTAAGCAGTTTTTCCCCCACAACGCGGTCGGCTTTTTTGTTTCCTATTACGACTATTACCAGCCCGAAGCCTATGTGCCGCAATCGGATACCTATATTGAGAAGGACGCTTCCATCAACGACGAGATCGATCGGATGCGCCATGCGGCCACCCATTCATTGTTGACCCGTCGCGACGTGATCATCGTGGCTTCGGTCTCCTGCATTTTCGGGCTGGGTGCAGTGGAGGCATACAGCGAAATGCGGGTGACGTTGCGGGTGGGGGAGGAGCTTGGTCGGGATGCCTTGCTGCGACGCCTGGTGGATATCCAGTATAGTCGAAACGATCTGGACTTTCACCGGGGCACGTTCCGGGTGCGAGGTGACGTGGTGGATGTCTTCCCCATCTACGAGGATGAGGTGGCCCTGCGCATTGCGTTTTTTGGAGACGAGATCGAGGCCATTCATACCTTCGATCCCCTGCGCGGCACCAAGGCCGAGAGCCTCCAGTCCATCGAGATCTTTCCGGGCAGTCATTACGTCACGCCGGCCGACCGCATGGGGCACGCCATCCTGAGCATCCGAGAAGAACTGCAGGTCAATCTGCAGAAGCTAAGGTCCGGCCAACGATTGCTTGAAGCCCAGCGACTGGAACAGCGGGTCATGTACGATCTGGAGATGATGGAGCAGATGGGCTATTGCAACGGCATCGAAAATTACAGCCGGCATTTGGTCGGCCGCCTGGTGGGCGAACCCCCCACGACTTTGATCGACTATTTACCCCACGACGGCATGGTGATCCTCGACGAGAGTCACCAAACCCTGCCACAGCTTCGCGGCATGGTGCGCGGTGACCGTTCCCGCAAAGAGACCCTGGTGGAGTACGGATTTAGGCTGCCCTCCGCTTTGGACAATCGGCCCTTGACCTACGAAGAATTCGATGCCAGGGCGGGGCAGCGCATTTACATCTCGGCAACGCCCACGGAGTTCGAGGTGGGTTTGGCACAAGGCGTGTTGGTGGAGCAGATTGTGCGCCCCACGGGCCTGGTGGATCCGGTGGTGGAGATTCGGCCGGCCTCGACCCAAGTAGATGACCTATTGGGAGAGATCCACGTGACCGTGCAGCGTGGACAAAGGGTCTTGGTCACCACTTTGACCAAGCGCATGGCCGAGGACCTGACCGATTTTCTGACTGAGCAGGGCGTCAAGGTGACTTATTTGCATTCGGACATCAAGACCCTGGAGCGCTTGTCCATCGTGAATGATCTCAGGGCGGGCAAGTTTGATGTCCTGGTGGGCATCAATCTGTTGCGCGAGGGTTTGGACATGCCCGAAGTGTCCCTGGTGGCCATCTTGGACGCGGATCGAGAGGGCTTCCTGCGCAGTGAGACCGCCTTGATTCAGACCATGGGTCGAGCCGCGCGCAACTTGGACGGTCGAGTTTTGCTATACGCCGACCGGGCCACCCCGTCTATCGAACGGGCCATGGCGGAGACGGCTCGTCGTCGGCTGCTCCAGGAGGACCGCAATCAGGCTCAGGGCATCACGCCACGTTCCATCCAGAAGGCCATCGCCAGCATCCAGGAGGCTGAAGACGAGCTGACCTGGGGCAGGTTTGCGGAACCGGAGCCGCCCTATGGTCTGTCCGAATTGATCAAGCGAATCGAAGAGCTGAAAGTGCAGATGCGGCAGGCCGCCGAGGTGCTGGATTTTGAAGAAGCGGCCATGTTGCGTGATCAGATCAAGGCGCTGAAGAAGCGTCATCTCAGAGACGGGTGATGCATGGGCCATGAGGGCAAGCCGCTGAGGGGGGCGAGGCTGGAGGCCTTGCTGGACAGCTTGCCGGTCAAGCCCGGTGTCTACTTGATGAAGGGCAGCTCGGGCCGGGTGCTTTACGTGGGCAAGGCCAAGAATCTCCGCAATCGGGTGCGAAGCTATTTCCGCGCCTCGGGCGATGACAGGGCCTTCGTGGCCAGCTTGGACCGGCTGCTTTACGAGCTGGAGGTCCTGGTCCTGCCGAGCGAGAAAGACGCCCTTTTGGTCGAGCGGGATTTGATCGCCCAGCACCGGCCTCGATTCAACGTCAACCTGCTGGATGATAAGAATTTTCTCTCCTTGCGTTTGACGGAGCACGAATTTCCGCGCCTCATGGTCGACAGACGGCGACCGCGGGATGCGGGGCCGGGCGCTTTGAGTGGCCGCTGGTTCGGGCCCTACCCTTCAGCGACTTCGGCTCGGAAGACCCTGCGGGTGGTGCAGCAGGTTTTTGGCATGCGGGTTTGCGCCGATTCGACCTTGGGCCGGCGCAAACGGCCTTGCTTGCTTCATCCCATTGGACGTTGCAGTGCCCCATGTTGTGATCTGGTCTCCAAGGATGACTACGCGAGCCAAGTGCAAGGGGCAAAACGGTTTTTGTCCGGCCACGCCGGCGAGCTGCTCGATGAACTCGAGAAGCAGATGCGTGAGGCCTCGGCTGAGGAGCGTTTTGAACAGGCGGCCCTGCATCGGGACCGCATGCGCGCCGTGAGAAACACCTTGAGCAAGATGCCATTTACCGAAGG
>JAUVAM010000011.1 GCA_030591745.1 Deltaproteobacteria bacterium | reverse complement strand
TTCGCGCCGGCCTTGATGGCTTCTTTGGCCGCGGCGACCACCAGGCGCGGATCGGTGGTGGCACGACGTTCGGGCGAGGTGGCAAAGCCCATGTTGGGTTTGAGCATGACAGTCTGGCCTTTTTTGACGAAGGCCTTCATGCCGCCCAGCGGTTCCAATAGTTTGATAAGGGCTTTTTGTGGGTCGGCTTTGACACCCGGGCCCGATATTTTGACCAGTTCTGGCTTGGCCGCGGCTTGTCCCGTGGCCGCATTGCCGGTTAGGGCCAGCGCGGCCCCGGCCAAAGCCGTGCGCTTGATGAACTCACGCCGATCATGGGATTGGCTCATGGGTCTCCTTGTGGGCTCAATGATTATACGAACCTAGCACAGCATTCATTCAGGACATAGCTGGCAGATCCGGGATCTTGACAAGGCCAGTACCCTGCGGCAAGGTCGGCTCGATACGAGGTGACGATGATTGGAACACGAAGAGTCTTGATGCTCGTTTTGGGCTGCATGTTGTTGACCGGCAGCGCCTGGGCCTACATCGCTCCTCCCGGCTGGTTGATGGACAAGCTTGCGACCAAGCGCAGCCAGACGGGTCTGCGGCGCATCAAGGTGCAGCTCAAGTGCAAGGGTGGTGAAGAGACCTTATATATTAAGGCCGGCGGCAAGGTGCGCCGAGAGCGAGCCGACGGTTCGGTCGAGCTTTGCCTCAGCGGTAAATGTTACGAAAGAGAAAAAGGCCAGAAAAAATACCGGCTTTTGCCCGCCTGGACCTACCTGCGTTACTACTATTTCGCCGAAAGATCAGCCAGCGGAAAGCGCTATTTGGCGCTGATGCGGGGCTGGGGCGTGAACACCAAGGTGGACACCCTGGCCCGCGTGGCCTCCCGCGTGGCCGTGGTCTTCGGTGCAAAGAACTGGGAACGGGACCGGCCCCAGTTCTGGATGGACAAAGACCTGTATCTACCCCTGCGCTTCATGGTGCTTGACGACAAGGCCATGGTGCAGATCGACTGGCTGGATTGGGGCAGCCGGGCCAGCGGGGACTGGTTTCCCGGTCGCCTGAAAGTGCTGAGGGATGGTCAGGAAATTGAGAACTGCGAAACGATGGACGTGGACGTGAAGCAGGCCCTGCCCGACGAGATGTTCAAGAAATAGAAAATCCCTAATAGACGATGGAGGCGTAGCCGACCCAAGTGCTGGGATTCTGGCTGGGATCTTTGTCGTGGCTGGTGTTTTGGGCGATGAGGCGGCCGGCTTTGGCGCCTTGCTGTTTGGCGAAGGCGAGGGCCGCTGCTGCGGCGCCCGGGCAGCAGGCGGATTGATTTCGTCGGGCGTGCTCGATGGCGCCGGGACCATCCATGGCCAAGAGGCGCTCGACGAAGGGGCTGTCGTTTTCCTCTTGGGCCCAGCGCAGGGCGTCTTTTCCCGTGCCCTTGGGCGAAAAGCCGTAATTGCCGCCGTAGTGAGTCAGGTCCGTTGAGCCGATGGCCAGGGCGCGGAGTCCCTCACTTTGGTCTGCTGCCCAAACGCCGATGGTCTCGGCCATTTCGTCCGGCGGCACCTGCAGGGCCAAAACGCGTGTATCGGGCCAAAAGTGTTTTAAAATGGGCATTTGCAGCTCGATGGTGTTGTCGGGCTGGAAGCGCTCAGGTGTTTCGATAACGCAAGGAAACTCAGCCTGAAAGCGCGCCGCCAGGTCGGCCTGCACGGGGACGGGGCCGAAGGGCGTGGCCCAGGCACCCTCGGTCATGCAGACCGGGCTGTCGCCGGGCAGCATGTGGCCTCCGAAGATCCAGACCAGGTCGGGTGCGGGCAGGCCCTTGGCCAAGGTGGCGAAAGTCCAGGTAGCCAGGGCGCCGGAGAAAAACCAGCCGGCGTGGGGCACGATGCCCCCATATAGGGCGGATCCTGTGTCCGGGCTTGCGCCGGCGAAGGCCCGCAAGGCCTCGCTGCAGCGCTTGGGATTGTCCGGGTACCAGCCCTGCTGGCCGAAGACGGCTGGGCGCTCTTTCATGAGTCTGCCTCTTTGGGCTCCGGTTTTTTGCCCGAGGCCGAAAGAATCAAGAGGCGGGCCTCGAAGGCGGCCGGATCTCTGGGACTGATGACCAAACTGCGCCTGCCCTGGCGTTCGATGGCCAGGGCCTTGGCCGGATCAGAACAATACATGGACCCCGGATGCAAGGTGGCCTTGAGTTTCGACAATCTTTTGAGGCCCGAGACCTCGGCGAGGGCGATGCGTTTTTTGTAAAAGAGCCCATGGATGCACAGGGTCTCCGCACTCAGCTCGTAGCGGCGGGGCAGGGTGATGAGGATCAAAAAGACAGGCGAACCCAAGAGAATCACCCAGAGGGTTTGGTGGGGAAGGGCTCCACTTATATTGCCCACCAGGGTCACCACCGCCGGGGGAATCAGGAATGCAGCCAAGAGCAGCCACATCAAGGGACCGATACGGGGTGTGTCGGAGAACACCTGGTTTTCATCCATCTTGGGGCCCTTTTGCCTTCGACTCTGGAATCAACAGTGTTCCCATCTGGAACACCCCGTGAAAAATGGTCACGCTTCATGGGGCGATTCGCTTGTCGTTTCTGCTCTAGTTCCTTGTACCATAAAGGGAAGTTGTGAAAAGTCAAGATCCATTGGGCTGGGCCCTAGGATCTGAATGTCGCAAATCCCTGATGGAATCGGGGCTTTGAGGCCTATGTGATGGGGCTCACATCGTTTAGTCTCGTGGAATGACAGGTTTTTTTTCTCGGATGAAATTGTGGCATGGCTCCTGCATTTGTTGCTGGGTGAATTCCACAGGCGAACGGAAATAAAACTCCAAGGAGGAGTCGTGATGAAAGCCTTGATGAGCAAGATTTTGTTGGTGGGCCTGCTGGCATCCCTAACCCTGTCCTTGAGCGGATGTCCCTTCTGTCTCGATGACGACTGTTTCGAAGAATGCTCGGGCGAGGGCTGTTACGACGACTGCTACGACTACTACTGTGATGACTTCGGTTGTTACGAATGCGACTGCTCCAGTTGCTGGCAGGTAGACAACTTCTACGAGTGTTACTCCGACTGGGACTGCTACTACGGTGAGATTTGCGAAAACGACACCTGCGTGGCCGGCTGCCGGAGCAACGACGACTGTTACGAAGGTGAGGTCTGTCAGGACGGTGCTTGCCAGGCAGAGACCTGCTTCGAGCAGTTCTGCGAGGGTGGAACCTGTGTTGAATGCGATTGCAACGGATGCTGGGTGGTCGAAGGCGTGGAATGCTTTGCCAATAGCGACTGCCCCGGTGATCAGGTCTGTGAGGCCGGTCAATGTCAGGGCCTGGAAGTTCCCTGCGCGTCGGACGCGGACTGTGATGGTCTGGCCATCTGCCTGCAGGGCGACTGCGTAGCCGTCGAATGCTTGACGGATCTGGACTGCGAAGTGGCCATGGCCTGCCACGGTGGCGCCTGTGTTCCCGCCGGCTGTGCCAGCCACGCTGATTGCGCCGAAGGCGAGATCTGCGACGCGGGCACCTGCAAACCCGAAGAGATTGCCCCCACCGAATGTACCACCTCGGAGGAATGCCCGGGCGCCATGGTCTGCTTAGACGGGCAATGCCAGCAACTTTGCCAGATGAATTCGGACTGCCCCACGGGCCAGGTCTGCGAAGACCACATCTGCGTGGCCGGGGCGGAGAACAGCTGCGAGTCCTCGGCCGATTGCACCGAGCCCGAGGTCTGCGTGGACGGTCGCTGCGCCGTGCTTTGCGGTGGTGACGCCGACTGCCCGCCTGCGCAAGTTTGCGAAAACTTCGTCTGCGTCGATGAGCCGGAGCCCGAGCCCCAGTGCCTGCGCGACAGCGAATGCGCGGAAGGTCAGATTTGCGTCGACGCCCAATGTCGTCTCATCTGCAACGACGACACGGACTGCGGCACCGACGAGTTCTGTGACTGTGGCGTCTGCCGGGCCAACAGCGAAATTCCCCCGGATTGCCGCTTCAACTCGGACTGTCCCGCCGACGCGGAATGCGTGGATGGGTTCTGCCGCGTGCCATGCTGCGAAGATGCCGAATGCGCCACCGGCGAGGTCTGTCAGGACGCTTTCTGCTTCGACCCCTTGGCCTGCGTCTGTGATTCGGACTGCGACACGGGCATGCTTTGTGTGCAGGGACGCTGCCAGTAAAAGGCCCCCCGCTGACGGCGTGATTGGCCCTGTCTCCCCCCGTTCCGGCTCCGTGCCGGGACGGGGTTTCTTGTGGGTAATCAAGAATCGATCTACCATGAGGTCATTCCTGTTTGCGGAGGTTTGCCCATGCGCGTACTGAGCGCCTGGTCCATTTTGGGCCTGTGTATATTTTTGATCACGCCGCTTCATGCCGCGGAGTCGGGTGCCGAAGAAGAGCCCATCTCCATCGCGGTCATGGAGTTCGCCTCCAAGGCGGACTGCATCGAGCAAGAGAAGATGGACGCCCTGAGCGACATGGCCGCCAACGTCATTCGAGAGGCCGGGGCGTACAAGGTCATCGGCAAGGATGACATTCGGGCGACTTTGAGCTTCGAGCAACAAAAGACCATCATGGGTTGCAGCGATGAAAGCTGCATCGCCGAAGTCGGTGGGGCCTTAGGTGTGCGTTTTATCGTGGTGGGCAACTTGAGCCGATTTGGAAAAAGCTTTCTCTTGAACATGAAGCTGATCGACGTGGCCAAAGTAGAGGTGCTCAAAGGCGTCAGTCGCACCATCCCTGGCAAGGAAGAAAAACTGGTGGCTGAGCTGCCCGGCGTGGCAAGAGAATTGCTTCGGGGCTTGAAGAAAGACCAGCCCAAGGGTGTGGGTGCCGATTTGCAGGACTACGTGAGCGAACGGGCCGGGGTCGTGCCATTAACCGTGAGCCTGGGGCTGGTGGGCATGGTGCCGCCTTATGCCACAAACGATGGTTTTGACGGCACCGTCATGGACGGTCTGAACAAGGGTTTGGTGGGCGCTCGTTTGAGCGTTTTTGCAGGCTACGGCTTACTGGATTGGTTGGTCATGGGACCCAAGTTGAGCCTTGTGACCGCCGGGGACACCAAGGGAGAGCGTGTTCGGAATTGCCTCGTCGGCGCATTGGAAATCCAGGGTACCGTTCCTTTGGATTACTGGGTTCGCCCGGTGGTCAGCGTGGCTGGTGGTTTGGGTAAGATGTGGGACAAGGACAAAGAAGGCGGCGGGGATTTGGGTGATCTGGACTCGATCATGGTGAACCTGGAGATGGCCGTTGGCGTGGATTTCTTATTTGGTGGGGGCTGGGTCTTGGGTAGCCGAGTAGGCGCGTTTTTGGATATCTACACCAGCGTTCACGACGAGTCCGGTACGCGCATTGATACCCGCGTTATGGCTTTGGGGCTCACCGCTCTGGTGAATGTTGGCTACGAGTTTTGAGGAAACCGTCATGAGACGCATTCTGTTTTGCTTGATCCTCTTGTGTCCGATTGCCGTACAGGCCGAGGAGAAGCCTGCCGTGACCGTTGCGGTCATGGAGTTTACCTCGAAGGGCGGCGTGACCCAGGAGCAGATGGACGCCCTGGGCGACATGGTGGCCAACCAGATTCGTGGCATGGGCGATTACGAGGTCATCGGCAAGTCGGACATCCGGGCGGCGCTGCAATTAGAGCAGCAGAAGCAAATGCTGGGTTGTGACAGCGAGAGCTGCATGGCTGATATCGGTGGAGCCCTGGGTGTGCGCTGGATGGTGATGGGCAACATCAGTTTGTTCGGCAAGACCTACCTGTTGAACTTGAAGCTCCTGGACGTAGAGCGGGTCAAGGTGGCCCAGGGATTGAGCAAGACGCTCAAGGGAGGCGAAGACGCGCTGGTGGAGTCCGTGCCCGCGGCGGTGCTGGAGTTGATGGCCGCGGCCCACAAGGATCTGACCGGCGAGAAAGCCCCCGAACCGCCACCTGAAGTTAAGGTCAAGCCGAAGTCCGCGCCAACAACGCCGCCTGCCGCCAAGAAGAACGAGTGGTTCACCTTGCCGGATCCGGAGGGGGCTTTTGTGCGGGTTCATGTGGGCGGTTTGACCAACTTCAAAGGCGAGGGCGTCAGTGAAGGTTATGATTACTCGGATGACTTAGCGGGCGTGCGCAACGGGGCGTTGTTTGATTTGCAAGCGGGTTACGCTGTAACTCGTTGGCTCAAAGCCTATGGCCGAATTGGTGGGTATGTGACCGCGGCCACGGTCGACGAGGTAACACGCATGCGGCAGGCTTTCGAGTTGGGCGTGGGCGCCGATCTGGCCTTGCCTTTGAATTCCTGGGCCTTGCCCCTGATTTATACGGATGTGGGTTTTAGTTTCATGAGCGCGAAGGATGCCGGAGGAGAGACGGATCTCGCAGGCACGGGTTTCGCCTGGAACCTGGGTCTGGGGGTGGACTTGTACCTGAATCCCCATTGGCACGTGGGTCTACGAGCTGGTGTGGCCATGCGCCTTCATCGCAGCCTTGAAGAAGAGCATTGTACAGATGATGATTGCGAGATGGTGCCTGCCGAAACCCTGGAGGCCAACTTGGTGGGGGGCTTTGTGGGGCTTAGTTCGGGGTATCAGTTCTAAAGATCAAAAAGGTACATCATCATCAGAAATGGGCGGAGGGGGATCCCAGCCGCCGCCGCCCTGGCCACCGCCGTCTTGACCACCACCGCCTTGACCGCCGCCACCTTGACCGCCGCCACCTTGACCGCCGCCACCTTGACCACCGCCACCTTGACCGCCGCCACCTTGGTTGTAGCCGCCTCCACCTTGACCACCGCCCTGGTTGAAGCCGCCGCCGCCCTGGCCGCCGCCCTGGCCGCCGCCCTGGTCGCCACCACCGCCGCCGCCTTTGCCTAAGAACTGAACGGTCTGGGCGATGATTTCGGTGGTGTAGCGCTTGTTGCCTTCTCGGTCTTCCCAGGCATTGGTCTGAATGCGACCTTCCACGTAGACTTGGCGGCCCTTGGAGAGATAGTCACGGCAGTGATCGGCCAGGCGGCCGAAGGTCACGATGCGATGCCATTCGGTACGCTCTTGGGCTTGGCCGTCTTTGCTGGTCCATTTTTCGGAAGTGGCGATGCGGAAATTGGTCACGGTCGAGCCGCTCTGAGTGGAGCGAGCCTCGGGATCCGCACCCAGGTTGCCGAGCAGAATTACCTTGTTTACACCGGCCATACGCGACCTCCTTGATATGGATGATTGTTTTTTCTGCGGGCAGTAACCCATGCCAACAGGGGCCTAGTCAAGCCTCCCGTGCCTTGCCCGGCCCAATGAGGACATGTTAACATTCGCCCCTGACAAAAGGCATACCGTCGTCCCAAAGTGGGCATGGAGGTCCTGATTGATGAGCATAACGCGACTTGTTTTTTTCCTGTGCTTGAGCCTCGCTACCACCCCGGTCTGGGCCGCGTCTCCCGGCGACGTCGTCGCTCGGTGGCCGAGCCCGGGCAAGACGGCCACGGGCCTGGCCTTTGAGGGTGGGCGCATTTGGCTTGCCGACCACGGCGCGGACCAACTCATCGCCATCGACGCCAAAAGTGGGCGGGAGCTCAAGCGCCTCAAGAGCCCCGGCTACCGTCCGGCGGGTTTGGCCCATGACGGTGAGCAACTTTGGAGCGTCGATGTGCTGGAGGCCAAGCTCTATCGCATTCAGCCCGACACGGGGCTGGTCAGCCGGGTGATTCCGTCTCCGGTCAAGGTGCCTCGGGGCCTGGCCTTCGACGGCCGTGCCCTTTGGGTCTCCGATGACGCCACCCGCAGTTTGCACCGGGTGGATCCGGAAGACGGCACCACCCTGGCGGAGCTGCCCTTTCCGAGCGAGTCGGTCGATGGTCTGGCCTACGACGGACGCTATCTTTGGGTCAGTGATCGCTTGAGCGACAAGCTGCATGTGCTGGATCCGGAACGCGGAGAGGTGCTGCACAGCCTGCCCTCCCCGGGACCCCACCCCACGGGCCTGGCCTTCGACGGGCAGCGTATTTTGGTGGTGGACTATCAGCAAGACAGCATCGCGGCCGTGAGTCGTGAGGGTGAGGATTTTGTTTTGCGTGATAAGCCTCGTCGGGCCCGGGTGAACTTCACCCATCAGGTACGCAATTTTGGACCCGATGTCTTGCCCGATGTGGATGTCTATTTGGCTTTGCCGAAAGACCTTCACAGCCAGAAGATACATGGAAAACCAGAGTTCGAACCCGCGGACTTTGCCCGAAAGCAGGACCGCTGGGGTCAGGCCGTGGCTCACTTTCATTTCGACAATTTGGAGGCCGGAAAGACAGCGACGGTGCGCATGGCGGTGGAATTGACCGCCTGGCATGTGCGTTGGATAATCTGGCCGGAGCAGGTCAAGCCTTTATCCAGGCTGCCGGCCGAAGTGCGCCGCGCCTATTTGGTGGACGATTCCAAGTACGACATCCACAACCCCGTCATCCGCGAGGCCGCCGAAAAAGCCGTGGGCAAAGAGCGAAATCCTTATTGGATGGCCCGGCGTATTTATCGTCACATTCACAAACGCATGCACTATGAAATGGTGGGCGGTTGGGACGTGGCGCCCAAGGTGCTGGCGCGGGGTTCCGGCTCTTGTTCGGAATACAGCTTCGTCTTCATCGCCATGTGCCGTGCCATGGGGATTCCGGCTCGCTACGCCGGCAGCCTGGTGGTGCGCCGGGACGACGCATCCTACGATGACGTCCATCACCGTTGGGTTGAAATCTACCTGCCGGGCTATGGCTGGGTGCCCGTGGATCCATCCCGAGGCGACAAGGACACGGAGGCGGGGAGGGCCGAAGGCTTTGGCCTGCTCGAGCCCAATTTTCTGATCACCACCCAGGGCGGCGGCGGCTCAAAGCTGCTGGGCTGGAGCTACAACGCCAACGAGGGCTACACCTGCGCGGGTCGCTGCAAGGTAGACGTGGAGGGCATCGCAGAATGGGAACCCGCGCCTACGCCCAAGTAACAGATGTCTGTGATGCGGGCTGCGCCCACTGTGGCTTTGCCTGCGGCGCAAAGGGGCAGGGGCTTTTGGCCGTGGCGGATCTTACGGCCTTCTTGGATGATTTGGAATCCCAAGGTCTGCGGGTCTCCCATCTGGCGCTCACCGGCGGTGAGCCCATGCTTTTTCCTGATCGGGTTTTCGCCCTGGCCGAGCGAGTGCGCGCCCGGGACATCAGTCTGCGCTTGATCACGAATGCCAGCTGGGCGAAAAGCAGCACCGAGGCCGGCCGGCTGGTCGATCGATTGCAAGAGGCCGGGGTGAGCGGTCTCTGGATAGGTGCCGGGCATTTTCACGACGCGGGCATCCCGCCAGAGCGCACGACTTGGGCCGTGGACGCGGCCTTGCGCGCAGGCATGGCCTGTCACCTCAATCATGTTTATCTGCATCCAATGTCTGCCGGTATGCGGGGCAAGGGGCTTTGTGAAGTGGACGAGCGCATCGAGGCCGATCTGCGAACGGCAGTGGCTCAGGCGCGCTGGGCGGCACAGGCCGACGATCTGTTGAGTCATGGCTGGGCGCGGCTTTGGGACCAGGGGCGGGCATCCAGGCTCATCGACGAACTGGGGCCGGGGCTTGCCGCCGAGCTGCGTAGCGATTTGGCCCGGGCCTCTCGCGAAACGCCACTGCCGACCCTGCGCGGTCTGACATGGGACGGTCGAAGTTTTGAGGGTACGCTGTTTTAGGTATGTTTTCCGAAGATGCGTCGGCCAAGATTGGCCGCCACGCCGTGTAGCTCGTTCCAGTCCTTGATGCTCAAGAGCTTAATGCCGGTGTCCAGCAGGCCGAGGGGTTGACGCGAGGGGTCGGCACCTGCGGTGCCCAGGTTCAAAATAGCCATCAAGCGGTGGGGGGGCGTGCAGGCTTCTCTCAATACGGCTGCTTGGCCGGCTTGCAGATGCGTTTTGCCCAGGTTGTAAAAGAAGTCCAGGTCCGAAATCACCACGCGCTCAATGCGGGTGTGAGAACGGAATCGCTCGCAGCTTTCGCTCAAGAGATCGAAGGGAAAAAGCGTGCCGCCGCCCAGGTACTGAAGCAGGGCATCGTCGATGGCGTTTTGATCGGCGCTGAATTCTTCCATGGCAAAGACCCTGTTTTCTGAGCTGTACTGGATGACGCGGACCATGGAGCCTGCGCGCAGGGCCGCGCGAGCCAGCAGCAGACCGGCGAAGGCCAGGGAGCTGAACTGAGTCGACGGGTTGGGCATGGAGCCGGAGGAGTCGATGTAGATTTCAATCCAGGGAGGGGTTTTTGTGCTTTGTCCCACCTCTTCGCTTTCGTACTCCCGTTCCAGCAGGGTCAGGCCGGGGATGGGCACGGGCATGCGGCCCAGAGACGCGCTCCAGTCGATGGCGGCTGTGTCGCTTTCCGGGTCCCAGGTTTTCAAGGTGGTAGGCACCAGGGGTTCGTAGTGGACTTCCTGCTCCAGGCGAACCTCATAGCGTTCTGCTTCACGTTGGTAAAACCAGCGCAGTAGTTTGTTGATGGTACGTTGGTTTTGGCCCAGGCTGCCGGCCTTGTTGATCAGTTCGCCCAGGCTGGGGTTTTTGGAAGATTCGGCCTCGGGATCGAAATCTTCGTCCGGGGGGAGCTCAACCAGCACCGGATGCTTGCGCGCTTCGCGCTCGTCGTCAGCTTGATATTCATCGCGAAGACGCCGCATGACTTGCTCCAACTCCTCGGGCGAAAGTTCGCCCAGGTCGGCCACTAAGGAGCCCTCGGTCAGGCCCTGGGGCAGGATCGGTCCCTGCGTCGTGTCTTTCACCAGGTAGGGCCAGATGGCCTCGAGGTACAGGTCCAGCCAAAGAAAGCCGTTGTCACCGGCTTGTGAGAAATCCTCGGCCAGGCGCTCCGCCTCACTTTGCCATGTCGATGAGACAAGCATTAGGGCTTTCGCCGCCCTCTTGTTCACCAGTCTTCGCTTTTTCGGGATGGACCACAGGGCGTCGTAGCAGGCCATGGTGAAGGAGAAAACAGCCGTGAGTGGATCAGGCGCATCTTGCAGCATGCGCGCGTAGATGGCCTGGAAGGACTCACCGTAGCGATCGGCCAGACTATGGTTGATGCGGATGTCCAAGAGCAGATTGAGCAAGAAGTCGTAGCGTTTTTCGCTGAATCGCTCTCCGATGCGGGCGTTGCCGGGTTGCTCGGTTTCCAGGACGCTCAGCAGCCAACGCTGCCGGGTGATCAACTTGGCGCTTCTGATTAGCGTTTGCGGGTGGCGGCAGTGGTGGCCGGCCTCATGGGCGAAGATGGCCTCGAGGTGCTGGCCCAAGCCCATTTTTTCCAGCAGACCCAGGTTGACCCGGGTGCGCCGATCCCGAAGATCGATGAAGGCGAGATCGTCTGAGTCCAAAAGCTCCTCGGGCATGCCCAGATCCACGCCGAGACCCCAGGCGGAAAGCGCCCGACGCCAAGTGGGGCGGTGGGCGTCGTCCAAAGGGCGGGTTTTTCGCTTTGGGCTCAAGCCTTGGGCTTTCTGTTTTTGTTTTCCTGCCAATGCATGTAGGCCTGATAGCGCAGGTACAGGCTTTTGAGCACCGCCAAGTCCATGTATACCGGAGCCGAGAGTTCGCCACCCCGTTGGTACTGGCGAATGGTGGCCGCGATTCGATTGATGCGGCGCTTGGTTTCGGTCTTGCCGAGGCCCACAAGTCCCTTGTCTATTTCTTCCAGGTATTTTTCCAGCGGACTGTGATCGTCGGGGCGCAGGTGGTCGTATTGATCCATGGCCATGTCGAACATGTTGCGGATCCAGGCCGTCTTGTCGGTGAGAAGGCCCCGGCGTTCCGAGTCGAAGTAGGGCGATTGGCGGTTGGGGCTCAACTTGTCGTGAAGCACGAAGGGGACGATCTGCCGAATGTCGTCGATGCCGACTTGCTTGTGTCCGCGGAAGTAAGCCAGGGCCTTTGCGTAGGCCAAAAGCGTCATGAAGGCTCGCACGCTGGCGCCGTTTTCGGTCTGAGAACAGATATGACGGCGTTTGTCCAAGGGACAGTCGGCGTTGCAAACTTGGGCCAGACGCATGCCGGCCAGTTTCAAGGCGTCTTTGCTTTTGTGCTCGAAGAGGGGGCTGGCTCGCTGGCAGAAATCCAGCGCGCCCAAAAACAGCTCAAGGCGCCGGCGCACATTGCGGGGCACGGCCACCGTAAGAATTTCGGCCTGCAAGCGATCCAGTTCCTCGGTGGAAAAACGCAGCTCGTCCGGCATGACGTCGGCTGGATCCTGGCGCTTTTCGATTCTCTCTAAGAGCGTGTCCAAGAACCAGGGGTTGAAGCTCAAAGAGCGCACGGTGACGTCGATGCGATCCGCCAAAGCCTCGATGACCTTGAAGGTGCCGCCACCGCCCTCATCGTTGGCGGTCAAGAACCAGGCCGAGTCGCCCACCTCCACGGTTTGGCCGAATTGTTCCGCGTAGCCTTCGGCCATGAGGGAGAGCAGTGCCGACTGGGTCTTGGTGGGGATGCGGTTGTACTCGTCGATGATTTTGATCGGCAAGCCCAGCCATTGTTTCCAGCTCACCTTGACTTGCTCGAGTTCTTCGGCGCGCATCAGATCGGCCGGCAGGGGACTGCCCAGGAGATCGCTGACGGTCAGTTGGGGATGGCCGTGTTGTACGGCGCGACGCAGGCCGGCCTTGTCCACCCCGGCCACCAGGCCCATCAGGGTGGCGATGGCGGTCTTGCCGCGACCAGGGCCGCCCACCAGCAAGCACTTGCGCCGGGTGGCCAAGGTCAGCAAAGGCATGAGGATGTACGATGAGAACGAGGCCTCACCAGGCAAGACCAGGCTATCGCCATTGGGGAAGGTATAGTGCTTGCCTGCCTCCACCCCGAAGGCCAGATCGTAGGTGGGTGTCAGGATGGCGTTGTTCAAGATCCAGGCGTAAACCTGTCGGAGCTTGTCGGCCAGGGTTTGTCCATCCAGGTCCGACAGGTGAGTCGACAGCTCGCCTTCGGTTTCCGCCGGGCCGGTGAAGGTCATCCAATCCAGGAATGATTTTTTGGACTCAGTCATAGAGTGCTCCGCTCGATGCGCCAGGTGCAGACCAGGCCGTCGGAAGACGCCGAGGCCAGCCGCTCGCCGTCCTTGTGGAAGGCCAGGGCCTCCACCGCGTTGTAGTGGGGCCAGCGCCAGTTGCCCAGGGGATTCAGTTCGGGATCAAAGAGCCTCAGGTTGGCGTCCCAGTCTCCGGTGGCCACAAGGCTGCCGTCGGGATGGATGGCCAGGGCCTGCAAGGGGTCGCCTTCCGGGATTACTTTTTGCGCCACCGCTTGCCAGTCTTTTGCGCGCCAGCGCACGATGCGCTTGTCGTAACCCACGCTCCACAGGTGGTGGCCGTCCTGCTCCCAGGCCAGGGCCGACACGCTGTCGGTATGCGCTTCGAGAGTTGGGCCCTTCTTTACTTTGCCCTCAGCATCCACGGGCAGGATCACCACCTGATGGTTGGACAGGCCCACGGCGATGAGGCCGCCGGCGGGACTCCAGGCCACGCAATTCAGCACCCGATTTTGGACGGCGAAATGCCAGTACTCTTCTTTGCCGAATTTTTCCTCGGATTTTTTCTCCAGGGCGGCGGTGTCGTAAATCACCAGGTAGGTGTCTCCGCTGCCGGTGGCCACGAAGCGTCCATCCGGAGAGAAGCTCACCCCATAGATCGGTTTTTTGTGGATCTCGCTTAAGTCCAGGGCCAGTTTTTTTGTGGGGAAGTCCCAAAGCCGCAGATGCTTGTCCACCGAGCCCGAGGCAATGGCTCGGCCGCCGGGCTGGAAGGCCAGGCCGTAGACCGGACCCTTGTGGCTGTGGGCTTGTTGATGGAATCGGGGCAGGCCATTGACGTCATTGTTCCAATATGAGACGCGGCCGTCCGAATGGCCCGCGGCGATGCGATCGTCATCGAGCCAGCAGAGGGAGAGGACATAGCCGCAGGGGATCTTGAGGTGGTTGCATTTGTTTATCCGGCGGTCATTTTTCAGGCTGTTGCCGCAGATGTGGCCTTCTCTTCCCGCGGTGAAAGCGAGAAGACCGCTGGGCTCAAAGATCGCGGCCTCAACCGGATGCACGTGGATTGCCTTTTTGTCCTGGAACAACAGGTCTGCTTCCACGTCGTAGTGAAGGCCGATTCCTCCCTGGGTGCCCGCCACAAGCAAGGGCTTTTCGGGATGCCAGCCCAGGGAGCGGACGGGATCTCCGGCCGGGCCGAAGGCCCGATTTTCGCGATGAGACAAGTCAAAGAGTCCAGCCTTTTCGTCGCCGCTCACATGGGCCACATAGCGACCGCAGGAAGAGACACGAACTTGATCGATGGCGTTGTAGTGGCGAAAGAGACCGCCTTTGGCCTCGGTGCCCTCGGGCCATTTGACGATCCGCAGAAGGCCGTCTTCTCCGCTCGTCGCCAGGTGCTGGGCGTCGGGGAACCAGTCGACACTTTTGAGTGCCTCGTCGCTGAAATCCTGGCGCCACACTTTGTTTTCATCCGGGCGCCAGACCAAGAGGCTGCCGTCGGCAAGGCTTGCGGCCAGCATGCCCCGTGGTCCCGTGTTGGGGCCTGGTCGACTCCAGCTTAGATCCAGGATGGGGCTTTCCAGATCCCTGCGCGCCACGGCCACCGGTCGGGCCTGGTGGTTCAAGCTCCACACTTCGATGCGTCCATCCGCCGAGCCGGTGGCAAAAAATGCGTCGAAGTACTCACGTCCTTTGGGCTGGGGCTCACTGGCCATGCAGGTGATGGGGCCAAGGTGTCGGGTCTCGGCACGGCTTTCGTATTGCAACTTGTTGGCGAGGAAGATCCAAAGCCTGCGGTGGACGGCCGCCACCATGCGCGGGTCTCGCTTGCCCAGGACGCACATGGCGCTGATTCCGCCTTGGCCCAGTTCCTGTTCAAAGGTGAGTTTGATTTTGTTCATGGGATTTCTTTCCAATACCACAGCATGTGTTTTTTCTCGTTAATTTTCATTGGACTGGGATGACGCCTTGGGGTTTCATGGCTTCATGTTGAAGACAAAGCACGAACCTTCTCTGGCCGGTGCCTGCGGTGCCTATTGTGGTGCTTGCCTGGCTTATCGCGGTGAGTTGGCCGAAGAGGCCGGGCGGCTCTTGCAAGGCATTCGTCGCCAGGGTTTTTTGGGACTGGCCAAGCGTTTGCACCCCGCCGAGGGACCCAAGGTGGATGTGTTTTTCGATGTGCTGGATCGCCTGGCGCGCACGCCGGCCTGCCCGGGATGCGCCGCGGGGGGTGGACCCATGACCTGTCCGGTGCGGGCTTGTGCGCAAGAGCGAAAGCTCGAGACATGTGCGGTTTGTCCGGAGCTTTCGCTTTGCTCAAAAGGGCGACTCAAATCCAGTTCGGCCGAGACGCGACGGCGGCGGGAGGGGCGGGCTCGCCTGCGGGGAGAGGATGCTCGTTTTCCATTCAGTGCCAGCGAATACCTGGCGCGCCTGGTGCGCAAATACCAAGGCTGGAACCTGGAGAACCTGAGACGAATTGCCGCCGAAGGACTTGAGGCCTGGGAAGCGGACATGCGGGAACAGGCCGAAGCAGGCTTTCGCTCCGTGGAGATTAAGAGCGAGGAAGATGTTTATGGCGACGACTGAGGATCGTTATCAAACTTTCGTCGCGAACTGTGCCGAGGCCGTTGAGGGAGGGCTCGAGTTCTGGGATGACGGGCTTGACCCCGTGGTTCTTGGTCTCCTCGATCCGAAGAGATCCCGGGTGTTGGTGGCTGGTTGCGGCACTGGCCGCGGCATCGCCGAGCTTGTGTCCCTGGGTTATGAGGTCTGGGCCTTTGACGCCTCCGCCTCCATGGTGGCCCTGTGCAGGGCGCGTCATCAGCTTTCTCCCGAGCGTTGCTTTGTGGCCGAGGCGGCGGAGTTGCCGCAGGTTCTTGGCGCGCGGCGTTTTGATTGGATCTTGGCCCTGGGGCTGGTCAGTGGGGGTTTGTGGTTGGACCCGGTACGTGTCGTCGAGCAGTTGGCCGGCTTGGCGAATGCCTTGGCCCCAAAGGGAAAACTCTTGTTGGATTTTTTGGAGGGTGGTCCCGGTGAGTCCGGCCGTTTGGAATTTTTCGATTACCCTTTACCTGATGGCCGCAAACTACCAGGCTGTTGTTTTTGGCCCAGTCGGACACAGGTATTGCGAGACTTGAACCGGGTGGGCCTGCGGGCGCGATTGACCGCCCTTTCGCACAACCCGGCCGAACCCCTTTGGCTGGCTGAAGCCAAGCGTGTGGAGGCCTGAGGCATGGCCCTTTTCGATGCGATGGAGCGCTCTTGCGCCTTGAGCGGACAGTTGGAGCGTCCGGGTGCCAGGCGCCTGGTGCGTATCGGCGCGGCGGGTGCTTTTGACAATGCCCTGACGATCTATGTGCCGGGTTGCAATTTGGCCTGTGTGCATTGTTGGGCGGGTCCGGAGCGGGAAGACCCGATCGGCTGCTC
>JAUVAM010000464.1 GCA_030591745.1 Deltaproteobacteria bacterium | reverse complement strand
TCGGACAGCAGGCGCTTGAGTTCTTCGATGGGCAGTCGAAACTGCAGGCCCACGCCATAACGGTTTTGGCCCGTGATCGGATCCGGGCTGGGGGCGTCGGTTGCGTGGGCCACGATGGCCAACAGGGTGAGACGCTCCTGGTGCACGGGATGAATCAGGGTCACCGCCACTTCTTCTTGTGCCTTGAAGGGTTTGGATGTGTACGTGAACAAGCCGCCGAAAGAGATGTTGTGCGTGAATTCCTTAATCAAGCCCGTGACGTCATCGAAGGTGACCGGGATGGCTTTTTCCTCACGGGTTTCCGTGCGGTGTTCGCGCCCCCCCGAAGGCTCCGGTGTTTTTTCTTCCACCAGAACCCCCGTCACCGTTTGATTCGCCTCTTGGGTCGGCACCTGGGTGGCGACCGGCCGCTCTTGTCTGGGTATTTGTTCAGGTTTGGGTGGGGCCACGGTAGGGGCGATGGTGGCCAGGTTATGCCAAGTGCCGGCCTCGACCTCACCCCCGCCTCTTGGGTGTGCCATTTCTTGTTTTGGGCGCCATTGGTGCAAGGTCGGTTCGCTGACCTTGGGGCTCCAGCCCTCCAGGAGCAGGTTCGGCATGGTGGGTTTTTCGGGGCTTGCAAGACCTGCCGGCTCTTCGTTCAGGCTTGGCGTCTCGGGATCCAGCCAAGCCCGCAAGCGAATCAAATCATCCGGGTGCAGGGCATGAAAGACCACCGTGAAACCCTCGCTCTCGACCCCCAGCACCTGAGCCTCCACGCGCATCTGCTCTTCCGAATGCCAAAGGTGCAACTCCATGTCCGTTTGGCTCATGGGGTTGCGATCCGTGCGCACAAAGGCCCCCCGGGTCGAAATCCGCTCGGCCAAGCCTTCAACTTCCTCACCTTGTTCACAGCGAAAGAGGATACGCATGGGGCCATTGAACGGGAAGCCGACCCACTTGTCAATGCGAGAGCTTCTATGATGAAAGGGGGCGACCAAAACCCCTTGCTTGCTTGCTTCGTTGGGGTGCGCTGGTGTAGGCTTTGGGGCGGTTGGACGGCAAGGACCGGAGCGAGTAGATGCCTTTTGATGGATTCAGCCCAGCGGATTTTGATGCCTTCGAAGAGAAGAAGTGGGCGTCTAATGCTTTTAATCTGGAAAGACTTGAGGTTAAGCTTAAGCTGACGGCCTTGGGTAAGGAGTTGCAATCCATTTTGGGGCAGGGCCTTTTGGATCAGGAGATGGGCATCAGCGCGGATCGTCCCTCCGTTTTCAACCAGCACCGAGTCAACGATTTGACCCTGTATTTTTTTCGGGGACCCAAGGCCCGAAAGCCTTTGGGGGCTATTTTAGACGGCGCGAAATCCATCGCCGCCAATCTTCAGGATCCGGCCCCCCACCACAAGCACATCATACGTGCCCTGCGTATCAGTCAGGCCGGTGTGGACTTCGGCTTGTGGCTGCACAAAGACGCCTGGGTGGATTGGAAAAACGCCCTGGCGCGAGCCAAGGCCTATGGCGAAATGGAAAAGCTGCAACAAGCGCTTGATCAGTTGCCGGCCGAGTTGCTTTTTGGCCGGGGCTTGGGCCTGGATGCAGACGGTCGTCCTGCCCGTGAACTGGATGCCGCAGCCTTGCTCGAGGGCTTTGAGGCGGCGCAGCCCTGGACGTTTTTCGGTCGCCGCTTGGGTCGTGACGAAGACGAGGTAGGGCAGGGTGCCTTGGCGGCGAAGATCGCCGACTGTCTCTTGGCCCTGGAGCCACTTCATGACTATTTGGCCTGGACCCCGGAGAACGATCACCACCAGATCAAAAGCGCCCTCAAAGAGCAGAAAGAAAAGGCCCGCAAACCCATCAAGGAGCTCAGTGCCGGTGACGAAGTGCGGGTTTTGAGCGGTTTGGCCTCGGGTCGTATCGCCGTGGTGGACTCCATTGAGCGGCGGGGCATGGTTAAGGTGCGCTTGGGCCTGGTGGTTTTGAGCATGAAGATGGAAGATTTGGCCCGGCCTTGATGACGCGCCGGGGTGGGAGGTTGTGAATGCGGCTTCAATTGGCATGTTTGGCCTTGTTGTGCGGCTGGGCGTTCTCATCCGGCGTTCGGGCTCAGGTCCAGAATCAGCCGGTGCCAGGCCTGAAGCGTTTGGCCGTTTGGCGGCTTGAGCCCTTGGGGATCGAGGCGGAAACGGCTGAGCGTCTGGAGCTTTTGCTGCGTGCCGAAGCAGGCCGCATCAAGGGCTACACCCTGCAGCCCCAGCAGCAGACTCAGGCCATCCTGAGCGCCAAGCCCGTCTTGGCCAAGTGCCCGGGCAAAACCAAGTGCTTATGCAAGATCGCCCGCACCTTGGGCGCGGAAAAGCTCATCACCGGGGTCATCGGTGCCCTGGGCGAGGACTACACCTTCGATCTCAAGCTGATCGACGCGAAGACTTGCCGGGAAGAGCGCCGCATCAACGAGGCGTTGAGCGGTCGGGCGGATTTGCTCATCGGGGCCATTCGGCAGGCCCTTTATAAGCTGGCAGCGCCTGAGTTGGTGGTCGGCTCTTTGCTGGTGGCCGTGCCCATGGCTGGTGCCGCCGTTGAGTTGGATGGCAAGCAGGTCGGCATCACCCCGCTCAAAGAGGCCATCACCGGGCTGAAGCTCGGAAAGCATTCGCTCCGCATTCATAAAGAGGGTTACTCCGCGTTTTCCCATGACGTCCCGGTTCGATTCGCCCAGACAACGCGGGTCAAGGTGGATCTGATCAAGTCGGTGCTGGTGGGTTTGAGTTACCAGGAGGAAGGGGCGGCCAAGCCTGCGCCGGTAGAGGCGGTGCGGGTCGTTCGAAGACCCGCCATGGGGAGCATCGAGAAGGCCGCCTGGATCACGGGTGGTGTGGCCCTGGTTACAGCGGCTGCGGCAGGGGTCATGGCTTGGCGCACCCAGGTGCTTGAGGACGAGCTGGAGCAGGCTGCCTCTGCGACGGTGCCGTATCTCAACGCCAGCCATCAAGACACTTATCAGGATGGTGAAACCTACGCCTTGCTGGCCAACGTGGGTTGGGGTTTGGCTGGGGCGGCTGCTCTGTCATCCGTGGTTTTGTTTAGCTTGGAATTGGCCGGGGTGGGCGAGGAGAGCGAGGAAGCGCTAAAAATCAACCCGACCATCGGCCCTGAAGGCGCGGGTGCGGTGCTGCGCTGGAATTTTTAGCGTTTTTTAGTCCGGCATCAGCCCCTGAAGCCGGCCATGGCTTTCTGAATCTTGGTCTTGAGTTCCTTGATGTCCCGATAACTGGTCAGGCCCGCAGCCTTGGTTAGTTCCTTTAGCTTTTCCATTTTCCATTCGTTCATCGCCAGCATGATGTGGAGGTCGCGGTAGTGGCGGGCTCGTTTGGTGACAAAAGCCCGAATTAAAGCCCGCTCATCTCGTTGCAGTGCAATAAATTTTACGCCCACGCGAGCCTTTCGTCGATTGGAACTCGCTGGTTTGCACCACATCACTTCGGCCATGGCAATGATGCGGTTGGCTGCACGAGGCAGGATGAAACCCAGGGTCACCATGGCACCTCGCTCGATTTCATCGTCCAGCCATAGGCTCATGCCCCCCACGCCCACCTCGATGCCGCGTCCCGTGCTCGTTTTTTTCTTGAGTTTGAGCTGGACTGGTTTGTTCATGGGCGCTCGAGCAACCCGTCTTCTTTTTTTCAGGGTGAATGCCATGAGATTCTTACCTGAGTCCAATGATGCCCTGATCCACAAGGGTTCGGAAGGTGCGCAGCGCATCCACTTCTCGCAGGGGGCTGACCATGATGATGGAACGCAAGGAGCGCTCGCCGTCGACCCGGGACAGCACATAGCGCTGTGGGGCTGTCAGACTTTCGCTGATCTGGGTTAAGTCCTCGGCGAGCAGGTAAGGGATTTGCTCGTCGACCAGAAGTTGACTGCGTAGCTTGTCCGCCAAGGCTCGTTCCGCGGTGGCCAGGGCTTCGACCAACTCAGGGTCGAAAGGATGGATTCCAAGGCCGGTATTCAGCGTGTCCACCGCTTGATCGAATCGTTTCTGTTGGATGTGGCCCTGGGCCTGGAGAAGGAAACTGTCGGCGCCTTCTTCCAGGGGCTCGGGGCTGGGTTCCAGTTCTTCGACCTGGATATCCAACTTGGAAATCGGACCGGGCGTAGGTTTTTCAGGAACGGGTTCTGCGGGAACGGGTTCTGCGGGAACGGGTTCTGCGGGAACGGGTTCTGCGGGAACGGGTTCT
>JAUVAM010000400.1 GCA_030591745.1 Deltaproteobacteria bacterium | reverse complement strand
GTCACGAGTTGCTTTCGCGTCACCCGCTCCAAGCGCCACATCTTCGTGCGGCGATCGTTGGTGTTCACAAGCAGCAGGGTGTCAGCGTCCGCCTGGAGCAAGCGGTTATAGACAGACGGCAAGCCTTTGCGAGTCTCGCTCTCCAGTGTCATTCTGCCGCTGTCGTCAAAGTGCCAGATTTCCTGATCGGCGACGTTTTGCGGTCCCAACCCCTGGTGGAAATTGTGAATCTGAGTCACTCGCCAGTGCCCGGGAAGCTGAGCGGCCAGGACTTTTGGATCCAGACGAGCAAGCTCAAGACGCAACAAAGCTTCTTTGTGGCGAAGCACCAAGCGGTCCTGAGCGATCTCAAGAATCTCCAGCCCGCGCGACAAGTCATCACCGATGAATCCCAGCCAATGGCCCTCGTCCCAGACGCGCCACCGGCCCTGAATGAGCTGCACCTCGCCGCCCAACCTCGACAGCAGCCAGCCTTCGCCCGGTACGCCGAGCCGCAGGCCGAACAGCGGTTCTTCTCCGCATGTCCCCTTCGCGTCGTCAGATGGCGCGCAAGTGGACAGCACCCAAGACCCAGCGATCTGCTCGGCCACCTCGGCTGAACGCGGGTCAATTGGTGACCTTTCGTCGTCCTCGGTCTCTTCGTCGTCCGCGGTCTCGTTTCTCGGGTCGGTCAGGTCGGACTGGACCACTTGCCACTGGCCGTCGCTCAGAGCAAGAATCACGGAGACGGTCTCGTCGTCCACGCCAAGCAGGATCTGGACTCCCAAAACATGTGGGTTGGAGGCAAGAGGAAGGTAGTCCACGTCTGCCTGCGGAATAGCGGCCAAAACGTGCTCCCTCGCGACCTGGTAGGCGGAGGAGTGGGCTAAAGCAAACCGCCCGAGCATCGGGTTGACCCAGTAGCTGGCCAGACCCAGCATGGCGCATAACACCAGCCCCTGCCACATGGGAGCTCGCCGCATGGATCGCCTCACCTGGGTACCGGCCCAGCTATCCCCCATGTGGGATCCCGTGTAAATGAGCTGAATGATACTGATGGGCCACAGTCCATAGGCTATGGTGCGCTTGGAGCAAGCCCATACCGAGGGCCTACCTCCGTCCTGCCCTCGTATCCGCAACCCGAACACGTGCTTTCCAATGCTGGTACCAAAAATGGCGGGCGAGTAAACCTGCAGCACAAGGCCGACAATAATCATCACCGACACGGCGGGCAGTAGGCCGGTCGCCAAGCTAGTGTCCACCACCATACCCAACAGGCCGAAGATCCAGAATGGGACGCTCTCGGCCAGGAGGAAATCGAGAGCAGTAGCGAAGATCCGTCTAAAAACTACGCGGAGGGACATCCCTAACGCTCTCCCTGCTCCCCGTGGTACGGGGGTGAACCCAAGTCATCTTTGCTGCCCAGGCGTCCGTCCGGGCCCGCGGAGACCAATTCGACAAAGCGCAGGCGCTGATCATGAGACCGATTCTCCACGGAGGACTTTCGTTTGCGCAGAGCGAAGATGTTTCCCCAGAGGTCCCGGCTCTGCTTCGGCTGCAAGAGCTTGCGCTTGATCAAGCGCTGGATCGCATTTTCGGGAAACACCCAGGCGTTTGTTTTCTTGTCTAAGATACTGACCCGAAACCACTGTTCGTTTTCCTGGCCGTAGCGCTTGAGTGCCGCATAGATCTCTTTCGTCCGCGATGTGTGGATCTTCTTGATGGCGTCGGCCTTGACCGAAGGAAAGAGCTTGTCGATCCATTCGAAGGCCCGCGGGAGCTCCATGGACCTGGTCTCGCCCCGCGCCATCCCGCCCCCAAGAAGCAAGAGCGCAAATACCCACCAGACCCGCAATCCCGCGACGTGCTGGAAAAGACCCATCATTGAAATCACTGAATACGCTTGAGTAACAAAAAAGAGCGTTCCAAGACGATTACTTCCGATACCTGCCCCGGTGCCAGGGCGAAGGCCGCCTGCTCCATGACGAAATTGATTTGACCCCGCCCAAAGGGTCGCATCAGTCCACCACCCCCGCTAAGCCTGTTGCCGCCCTCGGACTTCAGCATGGCCAGCCTTGCGAAGTCCGCACCCTTGGCCAGGCTCTGACGACGAACCTCCTGAATTATCTCCAATGCCTCTTCGCGACTGTGCTCTTGCCCTGCCCCCAATCGCTGGACGAATATCTCGATGGTCCGCACCGAAATCCGCCTCACCGGGAGACTGAAGTCGATGTGAAAACCCGTCTTGGTCTCGATCACCTCGGACAACCCACCCACGGGCAAAGTCCAAACGATCTCTTCAAACTTGGGATGGGCCATGCCTCGACGAAAGGTGGGCAGAAAGCCACCCCGTTCATAAGTGGCCACATCCGAATGAGCCCGGGCCAAGGCAGCGAAATCCGCTCCGGCAAGCAACTTCTTATGCACTTCGTCGGCCAGGACCTGGGCTTCTTCCCGGCTGCGTGGAATTCTCGGCTTGTATCGCGCGGCCCCGATGTAGCTCACCACGATCTCAGCCGTCTGCGTATCTTCGGGCTCCACCCGCTCTACGAGATGGAAACCAAAAGGCGTCTCCACCGGCCCACCCACCTGGCCCAGCTTGAGGGAAAAACCAAGCCGCTCCAGGGCCGGATGCAATTCGCCAGGCATGACCACGCCCAACTGGCCGCCACCAGGGCTGGTCTTGGAATCGTCGGAATATCGCTTGCAGAGCTCGGCAAAATCCTGCCCCTCGGCCTGAGCCAAGGCCAGCAGATGCGTGACCCGCTGACGGGCCTGCTCCCGATCCAAACGCATCTTGCGCGGCGGTTTGAAGGCCCCCGCGTAGGAAATCAACAGATGGCGAAGAGCCACTTCTTCGTTGAGACCCAGGCGGACGGGCCCTTTGACAATCGGCCCGGGCAAACGAGCCGGATCGGACTTCAGTCGCATTGCGGAGGGCAAATCATCCACGGGTCCAGGCGCCTTTTCTCCAGCACAGGCGCTCATGCCCAACAGCAGCCCCAAACACAGAGTTGAAATCCGACGCAACATGCTCATGGATCTACCACAGCCTCGCGGGACATGGAAAGCCCGGTCCTCAATCGATGAAGGCGGGCTCGGCCACGGCCTTGGGATCGATGCCGAAAAGTTCATCCAGGTGAAAACCAACGAATCGCTGGGCCGCAACGGGCTTTGCGCCCATGGACACCCAGAACATGCGCTCGCGGGGCGCAAACACCATCATGTAAACCGCGGCGTTGTTGGCGATGCTGCCGCCACCATCAAAAAGCTCCAAAGGATGAGTCACGCCGGTTACCGGGTTGGTCGTGTCCCGCAGGATCTTTTCTATGGCCACTTCGGGCCCAAGCTCACCAAAGACGCTGTCGACCCCGTCGGGCTCGACGAGTTCCCGCATACGCGCGAACCGGGCCGGCGAGCTGTCTTCCGGCGCGTATTCGATGTGCAGGCCATCCATGGACTCTTCGACAAAATGGTTGGTCATGTAGACCACGCCATCGTCGCTCAAGTAGCGCACGGCCAAATGATTGGCGCTCATTTCGAAGACCGCCGCCTTACCGGCGACCGCGTCCGAGACCATGAGGCTCTCCGCCGTGCAGTGATCTTGGGCACGAATGAAGGCTTCGGCTTCTTCCAGGCTGCGGAAGTTCTGTAAAATGTATCCCACCATCTGCACGTGAGAGCTGCCCACCCTGTCGATGTCGTCGATGGCCACGTTCTCATTGGAGGCCACCGACAAGCCGGCGTCGTTGATGCCCGAATAGGGTGCCACCATGCCGGGAAAGCCGATGGTCACGTAAGGGATCTTGCCCTCCGGTCGCCGCACGATCACGGTGGGATGCTGAAACAAGTAACTGATGTCGCCCCAGTCCAAGGAACGAATGTGCAAGTGGGTATCAGCCACCGTGCCCGGACCGCTGACCACGATCTGGCTGCAGGCCCCCATCATCGACTCCAAGTGCTCTAAAAGGACATCGCCCCAGGCCAGGCCCAGGCACTCGTCCTCGGTCCAATCCACCCCGGCCCGACGAGCCGCCTCGGCCATGCCCCGGCATTCATCCAACACATAAGGATAGGATTGGTTTTGGGCATCATCCAAAAAACCCTGGGAGCGAGCCAAGGGCACAAAGGCGGAAAACAAGGGATCGGAATACAAAAAGTCCACGCCGTCGGCCAGGGCGTCCGTCATCAACTCGCCCGATTGCAAACCCATTTCGTAGGGCGTACCGGCCAAACGCAAGACATGAATGTGGCCACGTTCTTCCAAGCCCGTTTCGTAATGAATCTCCGACTCAGACCCGCCGTCTTTACAGGCCAAGGGGCACAACAAACCCATGGTCAACGCAAGCCACAAAAAACGCCGCATACCGATTCCTTTTCGCCCCCGCTTCACATCAAAGCATCCTAAGCCGAATTGCCATTTGCCCGCAACGGGTCCAGTTGACATGATTGCGGGGCTATCTCTACAATGACCGCGCTGACACACTACTGGAGGTATGTAATGAAGACCTGCTTGCGCCTGACGGGCTTGCTCACCGTCCTTATGTTTGCCTCGACGGCTTTTGCCGGCAAGATCGTGTTAAAGGATCCCAAGGGCGACGACGACGGCCCGGGCACCTACGCCTACCCCACCGCCTCCGAATACAAAAAAGGCTCTTTCGATTTCACCAAGGTAGAAATCCTGGACAAGGGCGACAAGGTGCAGATCAAG
>JAUVAM010000157.1 GCA_030591745.1 Deltaproteobacteria bacterium | reverse complement strand
TTTCAAGGAGGCCGAGAAGTATTACCTCAGCACCATCGAGGTGAATCCGGCGGAGATCGACGCCAGGCTGAATTTGGGGGCCTTGATGCAGAAGGCCAAGCGCTACAACGAAGCCATCAAATGGTACAAGGACACCATCTCGCTAAGGCCTAGCCTGGTTGAGGCCTACTTTAACATCGGGGTGGTTTACACGCGGATGGGCAGGCTGGATATGGCCGTGGCCGCCTATCGTACTGCCGTCGAAGTGCAGCCTAAGTTCGCGATGGCCCATTTCCAGTTGGCGGAGCTGTATCGCAAGCAGTTGGATTTTGCCCTGGCCGAGCAGTCCTATAAGCAAGCCATCGCGGCGGATTCCACCTATGCCGATCCCCAGAACAATCTGGGCAATCTGTATTACGAGCAAGGCGAGATGGAATCTTCGATGATTCGGTACAAGAAAGCCATCGAATTGGCCGGTCACGACCCTGAGTTCCGCTATAATTTGGCTTTGGCCTATTTTAAAGCTGGCCGGCTCGATGACGCCATTTCGAGTTACAAACGGGCCATCGAGTTGGATGGAAAGTACGCCCAGGCTTACAACAACCTGGGTGTGGCTCTGGGGCGCCAAAGCAAGAGTGAGAAGATGTACGCGGCATTCGAGAAAGCCTGCGAGCTGGACGCGCGCTATGTCGAGGCGCGTTTCAATTTGGGCCTGGCTTACTTCAATGAGAGTCGTTGGGATGATGCCATTCCGCGTTTTCGTGAAGTTTTGATGATCAAGAAGAACTACGCCGATGCTCACGCTTATTTGGGCGAAGCTTTGTTCCAGACGGGCAATATTCGGGAGGCCATGAGGCACCTGAAAGAGGCCATCGGCATCAACCCAGGCAAGGCCGAGTTCCGGGCCCGTATGGGGTTTGTTTTCGTGGAGCAAGGCAAGATGGAGGAGGCGCAGAAGGCCTTCAAGCAGGCCCTGTCCATCGATCCCGAGGATGCCCTGGCGCGGACTAAGCTGGCGTTGGTTTATGAAAAGGAAGGCAAGCCGGACGAGGCCATTACAGAGTATGCCCAGGCCGTTCAGTTTGATGCCAACAACATTGAAGCGCATGAGGCCCTGGCTCGGCTTTACACCGGCAAGCGCGACTTTGAAAAGGCCATCATTCATGCCAAGGACGTGATCCGTTTGGACTCGCGTAAGGTCAGTGCGCACTTGGCCCTGGGCGATCTTTATCGGGAACGGGGTTTGATGGACTTGGCTGCTTCAGAATACAAAACAGTCATGGAGCTGGATGCGAAGAATCCCTTGGGCTTGTATCGCATGGCCGAAGTGTTTTATCGACGAGGCAACATCGACGATCAGATTCGCTACACAAAGCGGGCGCTGGATTTGGATCCGCGTCTGGCTGAGGCTCGGGCCGATTTGGGCGTGGCTTATTACAACCGCAATAAGATAGACAAGGCATTGAAGGAGCTGAAGCGGGCCATCAAGGACAAACCGGACTTGGCCAAGGCCCATTATTATTCAGCGATCATGTATTTTGAGAAGGCCTTCAAGTCTCGCGCGAAGCGCAAGAAGTACCTCAAGGAATCCGCGGGGGCCTTTGAGCAAGCCATCCGTTTCAAGCCCGAGTTCGCTCAGGCCCACCACAAGTTGGGCAAGGTCTACCTGGAGTTGGGCAAGAAAACCGAAGCGCTGGCATCCTTCACCAAGGCCTTGGAGCTGCAACCCAACTTCCCCGAAGCTCGATTGGACCTAGAAAAGCTCAACAAAAACAAGTAGATTCAGAGACTCAAGCCGCAACCCAGTCGATTGGGCCCTTGCCTTCCCGAATCACATAAGGAAAATCGCCGGTCAGGTCGATGACGGTGGAGGGCACGTTGGGCAGAGCCCCGCCATCGATGACCAGGTCGAGGACCTTGCCCAGCTTGGTGTCGATCTCTTTGGGATCCACGATGGGCGACTCTTCGTTGACGTTGGCGCTGGTGGTGATGATGGGGTGCATCAGCTCGCGGACGAGTTCCAGGCAGATGGGGTTTTCCGGTACCCGGATGCCCACGGTGCGCCGCTTGGACATCATGATGCGGGGCACTTCTTTGGTGGCTTCAAGAATGAAGGTGTAGGGTCCAGGCAGGTGCTTGCGCATGACGCGGTAAGCTGCGTCGCTAACCTGAGCGTAACGGCTGATGTCTTTGAGATCGGAGCAGATGAAGCTCAGCGGCTTCTTGCGGCTGCGATCCTTGAGCTGGTAAATGCGCTCGATGCCCGACTTGGAGAAGATGTCGCAGCCGATGCCGTAGACCGTGTCGGTGGGGTAGGAGATGACCGCGCCTTGGGCCAGGGCCTCCACCACGCGACGGATCAGCCTGGGTTGTGGATGCGTGGGGTTGATTTGAACAATCATGGTGTTGGTACCTCGCTCAATTTGGGTGCCGCTTTGCCGAAAAGCAGCCTTTTGCAGAGCCCGGATCTATATATCATCCCTTGAAAAATGCAAGTCTTTGAGGCAGGCGGGCTTGATCCTTGGAATAGGCTACTCTAAGCTCGTGAAATCCGGGAGGATTGACGATGAAGGCGCGAGGAAGATGGCAGGCTTGGTTTTTTGCATTGGCCCTTTTTTTTGTCCAGGGCTCCTTGTGGGCGCAGAACGTGGAGATTTTGCATCGGGAGGTAGACGAGCAGGGTCAGGGCATCACGGTGATGCGCGTATGGGGGACTCATGAGGAAATGGGTTTCGCCATGGGGGCGACGTTGGCCGACGAGATCATCGATGGCGTGGATGAGGCTCGGTTCCTGGGCGGTAATTACTATTCGTCGCTACGGGGCATGATGGATGAAATGCTTTGGCAGCCGGTCGAGGTGGAAGACGAATTGATGGGGATGCTGGCGGGTATTCAATCATTGTATCCCCAGGCCAACGTCGACGTACTGGATTTGAAGGTTTTGAACACCTTTGGTGACTGGGGTTACTACGGAGGCTGTCGTTCCCATGCCTGTTGGGGAGATTACACCACAGATGGGGTGCGCTCATTGGCGACGCGACGTTTGGACTTCGGTACGGGTTACGACATCATCAAGCAGCATGTGCTTTGTGCATGGGAACCCAGCGACGGATCGCCTCGTTGGGTCAACATGGCCTGGCCTGGCTATGTGGCCGTGGTCACCGGGGTCAACGAGTATGGCACCCTGGTCAGTCTGCACGATTACGCCAGTGACTTCGTGCCCGAGGCGGGTTCTTTGGCCCGCTGTGTGGCTACCCGACTGGTGCTCACCGGCATGGACGAGCAGCCATTGGCGGAACACTTGGGCTGGGCCGAAGGCCTGCTGACCGCGACGCCGGTGGCCACCGGCACCTTTATCAACTATTACGCTCCTGATGGTTTGGGAGGGGTGTTCACCTGCCCCGCGGGCGAGGTTTGCAGCGTGGCCCGTCGACCCCAGGCGGATTACTATGGTGGCCAGGTCATCATGACGACCAATTCCCAGACTGATGGCCACACAACGCCCTACGGCGGTGATTTTATGGCCGACTACTACGACTTGGGCGCGCCCAAGACCATCGAGGACCACTTTGGAGTCATGGGTCACAGCATGCATTTGTTGACCGTGGCATATCGGGGTCGTGGGGATATGGAGTTTTTGTTGGAGGGGCACACCGACGACGGACCCACCAGCGTGCTGTCCGTGGAGTGGTCGGAACTCTTCCCTGGGCAGGTGGAAGTGGATGCGGGGACGGAGGTTGACGCTGGCGGGGAGGTTGACGCTGGCGGAGACGCCGATGACGGTGGTGAGGGCGGCTGTGCTTGTTCTTCCTCCGCAGCATCCAGCAGTCCTGCATGGTTCTTGTTGGTGGGGATCGTGTTTTGTTGGCGGAGGCGTCGAAATTAATTGATTTGCCCTCATTGCAAGCAAGAGGTGCCCGAAGGGCCCGAATGTGCGGCCTGTGGCATCGTCATCGCAAAGTTCCGGGTCCGACAGGACCAGGCAGTCATGATGCCGCAGCCTTCAGAGGTTCCATCGGCCGAGGTGAAGCCTCAAGCGCAATCGGATTCATTCGGGCCTTCCGCTTCAGCGCCAGGACCGAAACGCCGCCAGATCCTCTATCGCCAGTTGGCCCGCATGTTGGACTCAGGCCTGTCGGTGGAAGAGAGTCTGGAGCTGATGGCCAGGCACAGCTCGGCGCATCTTTCCGAGCGGCTTCGAGCGGTGGTCGCAAGATTGCGGTCCGGCGACAGTCTGGCGGCAGCCTTCCGCGTAGTCGGTGGACTTTTTGACGAATCGGGCTTGGCCTTGATCAAGGCGGGCGAAGCCACGGGGGCTGTGCCTGCGAGCCTGGAAGCCCTGGCGTCTTCGGCTGAATTGGAGTTGGATTTAAGGCGACAGTTGGTTCGGGCCCTGATTTATCCCTTCGTTCTTTTCACGCTGGTTTTCTTTTTGCCAAAGGCATACCTGGTGATCTCCGAGGGCTGGGGCGCGTATTTGGAGGCCTGCCTCTTGCCTTACGTCCTGTCTTTGGGGGCCCTGGCTGCTTTGTTTTTGGGACTGCCTCGTCTCTTGGTGCTGGTCATGGGACGGGACCGATATCACAACATACTCAAGTGCATCCCGGGTATCGGCGGTGTTTTGAAAAGAGCCGCCGCCGTTCGATTTTGCAGGCATCTGGCCAGCGGCATACAGGCCGGTTTGGACCTTAAGGCAAGCCTGCGACTGAGTGCCCAGGCCGCCCAGGATCCGGCCTGGAGTCGGGCCGTGACCCAGGTGGAGGGCAAATTGGCGGAAGGGGCCACCCTGCATGAATCGTTGGCAGAGACCGGCTTGATGGACGAGGATCTGGGTTTGGTCCTGGCCGCCGGCGAGCGTTCCGGGCGTCTGGCTGAATCCCTGGCCCAACACGCCCGTACCCAGCAGGTTGCGTTGCAGCATAAATTGCAGGTAAACGTGATGCTTCTGGCAATCGCCGTGCTTCTGCTTACTTACCTTTTTGTGGTCATGAGCATCAAGAGCGAGTACGAAATGATTTTCGGCGGTCTGCAAGATCAATTGAATGGGGTCCTTGATGGAGACTTCGAAGGGCTCTTGAACGGCAAAGGCGGCGGCAACATGGAGCAACTGATGAAAGAGCTGAAAGGCAGCATTCCGCCGGAGCTACAGGACGCCTTGAAATGAGCCTTCGAGATCGCATTGACTTCGTGTTGGTGGAGACCAGCGAGGGAGGAAACGTCGGCTCGGCGGCTCGGGCCTTGGCTAACACCGGCTTTTCAAGCCTGAGCCTGGTGCGTCCGGCCTACGATCACCCGGCCGCAGCCTTGGCCCATGCCGTCCATGCAGACGGCTTGGTTCGAGAAGCCAAGGTCTTCGATTCCCTGAAGGAGGCCGTGGCGGAAGCCGGCTGGGTGGTCGGCATTTCCGCTCGGGCTCGAACTCATGCCGATCGCAAGCCCCCTTTGGGCCCGGCCGAATTGATAGCCGGTCTTGAGGCCTTGCCGAAAGACACCCAGGTGGCCCTGGTCTTCGGCACCGAGCGCACGGGGCTGAGCAACGCCCAACTAGGCATCTGCCAAGACTTGTTGCGTTTGCCCACTTGGCCCGACTACCCCAGTTTGAATCTGGCCGCGGCCGTCTTAGTGGTCGCCTGGGAAATTCACCGTCACGAACTGGGTTTTTCCGAACTGGGCTTTTCGTCCACCACGCCGGCCAACCCCGATCTGGAGCAAGCCCGCGCTGCCCGCAAGTCCTTGCCGGCCGGCGCCATCGAAGGCCTGCTGTCCCACGCCCAGCGAACCTTAGAGATCATCGGTTATCTAAATCCCCAAAATCCGCGAATCGTCTTAGACGATCTCCGCAAGGTCTTCTCCCGAGCAGGCCTGGACGACCGAGAACTCTCCATGTTCAGAGGCATCTTTCACAAGATGGACGGATGGATAGCCCACCACGGCGGCCCCTCCAGCCCCAACCAGCCCCGCGGCCAGGCACAAAAAACAGACAAAAAGAAGACGTAAGGATTTCTGAGTTCTAGGGCTTGATACGGATAACGTTGTAGATGGCGATGGGGTCTTTTTTGCCTTTGACTCGTACCGGTTCCATTTTTTGTACTTCTACGCGATCTTGGATGGGTTTGTAGGTGCGGTCGGTGATGATGATTTCTCGACCTCGGGCAACGCCTTCTAAGCGTGCGGCCAGGTTGACGTGATCGCCGATGACCGTGTAGGAGGATTTGCGTTGATCGCCGATGTTGCCCACGAACATTTCACCGGTGTTGATGCCGATGCCGAGATGGACAGGCTCAAGTCCTCGTTTGGCCCAGACCTTGAGGAGCTCATCGTGGGCGGTTCGCATGGCCACCGCGGCTTGCACGGCCTGCCAGGCGTGCTCAGGTTGCTCGACGGGTGCGCCCCAGAAGGCCATGACGCAATCGCCGATGAATTTGTCCAAGGTGCCCCGATGGGCCAAGACCACCTCGGTCATAGCGCTTAGGTGTTCGTTGAGCATGCGGACGATGATGTCGGTGTCTAAGCGCTCCGAGGCTGAGGTGAAGCCCCTGAGGTCGGAGAAGAGCACAGTCAGATCGCGACGCTGGCCTTCCATGAAGTCGTTGCCCGTCTTGAGCATTTCCTCGACCACTTCATGGCTGACGTAGCGATTGAATACGTTTTTGATCTGTTGTCGCTGCAGATCTTCAAAGATGGCCGTGTCGATTTGTGAAGCTGTTGCCGATAAGAGCTTGCGCTCGCGAGCCGAGAAGGGTCTGCCCACCTCAGCCCGGATGACCACGAAGGCACCGATGATGGCTTCTTCTAAGATGAGCGGCATGCAGAGCGCTGAGCCCACCTCGGGGTGAATGTTTTGGGCCGAGGCCATTCCCTTTAGTTTGAAGGCCCGAAAGGCCAGATCCCGCAGGGCCTTGAGGCAGTCCTGGCTGGTGAATCGATCACAGTCCCGATCGCTTGGGAATCGGATATCCACCAGACCGCTTGCTTCCTCGAACAGGACCAAGGCTGAGCTGTCGGCGCTGATGAAGCGGAGGATTTCTTGGGCGGCCCGATCGATCATTTCGTCAAAGGGAAGTTGCAAATCGCGAAGATGGTCCAGCGCGTAGATGGCCTCCAGCTCGACATTTTTGGCCTTGAGAACGTCGAAAGCCAGGGCGTGCTCCAGGGCTGAGTCGATGACCGCCACGGCCAACCCCACCAATTCCAGGGTGCTTGCGTCCGGTGCCTCAAAGGCCCGCAGGGTCAATAGGCCCAAGTCTTTGTCTCGGGGCATGAGGGGGTGAAAGAGCATGGTGTCCGTGGAGACTGCCGCCCAGCCATCCCGATCGCCCTGGTCCAGGGCTCGCTGCATTTCGTCGCTCATGGGCCGATCTTCGCTGGGGTTGATCAGGTCACCGCTCTCGAGGTCTCTGTGCAACAGGTGGACCTCGACAAAGCCCAGCCTGGCTTCCAGCAGCTCGGCCATGCGCCGGCCCATGGCGTCCAAGTCCAAGGTTTCGTCCCGAATTTGATCGAGCAAGGTAAACAGCTCCACACCGGTCGGTTTGGATTCCATGGTGCCCATGGGTGACTCCCTTGAAGGAGGTTTAGGTCACAGGATCATCAGGGCCATGCCGTAGTAGATGGCCAGGCACATCACGTCGTTGGCGGTGGTCACCAGGGGACCGGCCGCAATGGCC
>JAUVAM010000038.1 GCA_030591745.1 Deltaproteobacteria bacterium | reverse complement strand
TCATCAAACCCACGGTGGGCTGGCCAGAGCCCAAGCCCGCGCCTCGCGGATACAGCGGCCCCGGCCTTTACCTTCAGCCGGGATCGCCTGTGCGGGTGGTGTCCAAACAGGGTGATTTGGTACGGGTACGACTGAAAGACCATCACGTCGATCTTTTTAGTTGGATTCCAAAGGCTCGTGTGGGCCGCATGTATGTGCCGGCCCAGGCCCAGCGATTCAGCGGCAACGCGTGGGTCAAGCCGGGCACCGCGGTTTCTCCCAACGAAGGCGGCGGTATGCTTGGCCGTTTCCGCGGCGACGAAAAGGGGGCTGTGGGTAACATCCCGGTGCGCAAACTTGGAAAGGAAAAAAGCGGAAAGCAGTTGGTGGAATACGGTACGCGCAACTACTCGATGCGGGGCTGGGTGGATAAATCCGCCTTTGTGCCCAAGGGCAAAGTCATCAAGAGGAGAGCCAAGGCGAAGGGCACGGGGCCTGACGAAACCAACCCCAACCGAGTGAGACTGCACAAGGGCACCCGCTTGTTCGACAGTGAAGGAGGGGACGTCATCGGCGTGGTGAAGCAGGACAATACTTTTTTCGCCGATCAGCGCATCTTGCCGGGCGGCTGGATTCGCATCCGGTATTATTCCTCCTGGGGTCTTTTGAGCATGTGGGCCCAGGTGGATGTGGCCGCATACGGGGCGGGCACTTTTGGGGAAATGATACGGGCCAAGAAGTTATTTTGGCTTGCCGATGAGTCCGGCACCACCCGCTGCCAGCGCTGGCAAATAAAGCAAGATCGCAAGGGGTCTTTCGATGGCGGCATGGACTGGGCCGCCTCGCGCAACGGCACCAAGATTTCGGCCGGATACCGGTATCAGTATGCCATGGGTATGGTGGTCCTGCAGGGACCGGGGACCAACAGTCGCGCCTTGAGTCGACGTGGGGCACCCAGCGACTTTTATGCCTTGTCCATTCTCTCTTGCGGTAGCCGCTGTCTTCAGGTGGGCACCCTGCGTTGGTATTTTGATGCCAAGTCCTGCGAGCGGGCTCGGAAACGCGGTGTTAAGGGTTCGGCCATCAGGTCCGCGCTGAACGCCGAAAACATGAATCCGGACAGCGTGGCCGACGAGATCGAGAAGAGTTCATCCTCGAATGAGTGGGGTGACGATGTGGGCACGGGCGACATCAAGGAGTGATGAAGCATCTTCCAGACAGACCCCAGGCTGCTTCGCCCTGGATCGAGCATTTGCGTCGTCTGCTGGGCATGGCCCAGGTCGATGGCGCGGATGAGAAGGCCCTGGCTTATGACCTGATGTCCATGCGGGCCGGTTTTGGTCTGCCCGCTCGCAGTGAGCGTTTCGCCGATCTGCTTTGGTGTCTGGCTTGGCATCTGGATGTGAGGGCACCGGCCTTGGACCTGAAGTGGCTGCTCGGCGCTGCGTTGGCCCTGGATAAGATACACTGGGGTGTTTTGAGCCTTGGTGATTTGGTGGCGCAACTTGAGGCACTGGAGGCGGGCCTGGATGATGTGGACGCCTGGTTGATGTCGGAGGTTCAGCCGAAAGAACTGGCACCTCTGTGTCGTTTGGCGAGTGGGGAAAAGCGCCTGATGCTTGAGGAGGGTCGGGCCCTGGCCGAACTCGTCGAAGCGGATCGAGCTGAAGCCCGGCGCATCGCGGAGGAGGAAGACTTGCTGGAGCTGGCAGCAAAGGCCTATGCCTCGCTTCGCCCCGTTTGACCCAAGGCCGACTTAGAGTAAGCCTAGTTCGTCGTTGACCGCCATGAAGAAGGTGTCGATGTCCGAGTCAGCGTGCAGGCTGATGCGTTCCGCCGGCAAGTAGATGGGGGAGACCTCGCCCAAATTGACCACGACGATGGGCGCGGAGGATAGGGAGGGCAGGATGGCGGCGGGGGTGACCACCAGGGATGAACCCACCACGAAAAACAAATCGGCAATCTCAGCCAGCTGCTGGCATTCGCCCAGCTGCATGACGCTTTCTCCGAAGAAGACGATTTCCGGCTTGAGTACGCCCTTGCAGTCGGCACACTTGGGCACGTCTTCTTCCAGGGTCAGTCGATGGCTGGTCTCGAAGTCCACGGCCTTGCCGCATTCGGTGCAGGTCGTGTCCCAGATGCCGCCGTGAATCTCAAGAACCTTCTCGGAGCCGGCTCGTTGGTGCAGCGAGTCGATGTTCTGGGTGATGATGCCGGCCAGGCTGCCCTCTTTTTCCAGAGACGCAAAGAATTGGTGCGCGAAGGTGGGCTTCACCTCGTCTAAGGCCGACAAGAAGGCCCGATGAAAACGATAAAAAATACTGGGATCATTGTGGAAGGTGTTGATGTCGAAGATCTGTTCCGCGTTCTCGAAGCCCGCGGTGCGATAAAGCCCATTGGGGCCACGGAAATCCTGGATGCCGGCCGCGGTGCTCAGACCCGCACCGCTCAACAAAGCGATACGCTTGGATTTGCGAATCAGATCAGCACATTTTTTAGCCTGGGTTTCCATGCTCATCGCAGCCTCGTTTTTCGGACCAAAGCCATGGCCTGGTCGTGGATTGTAAGGTCAAGGTTAGCGCAGCGCTCTCTGGCTTGGCAAGGGGAGGGGTCCGGCGTAGACTTGGCCCAAGATTTTTCAGGTTTCGAAAGGGGTGAGAAGAACATGAAATGCGCGGGATGCTTGTTTGCGGCAATTTTGGTTTTGAGTTCATCTTGGGTTTCGGATGCTTGGGCCGTGGAAAAACCCAAGCTGGTTGTTATGCTGATCGAGAGTCGTGGCAGCGGCCTGAAGGCCGATGAAGTGGTCAGTCTCAGCGACTACCTGGCCGGCCTGATGGCCCAGAGTGGGCGGTACCAGGTTCTGCCTCTGCCGAGCACCAGGAAGAGGAAGGACGGGACCTCGCCCATCAAGTTCATGGGCGGGCCACCCGATTTTGTGTTGAGCACAGGCATTCATCTGGTGGGGAAGCGGTGCTTGTTGGTGGCGGGTTTGTACGACGCAAGGGCAGTCACCATGAATCAGGCGGTCACGGGCCGGACGAGCTGTAAGCCCGATGTTCTCATGGAGGCCATCGATCAGATAGCGCATGAACTCGCGGCCGGCACTTCGCTTCCGGCTTCGGTGCCGGTGGGGGCTGTTTTTCTTATGGAGTCTCGTAAGAGCGGCCTTCGTGCCGACGAGGTGGTTGGCCTTACGCAGTATCTGGCCGCGATTTTGGTGGAGCGACGAGCACTGCGCGTGACCCCCATGGACTCTCTTTTCAAGCAGATTGCCTCCTTGCGGAAGACCAAGAGGCAGGCCCCCATTTATTCCATATCGAGCACAGTGGGCCGAGTCGCTGACCAGTGCTTAATGAACTTGCAGTTTTTCGACAGGAGGCACGGCGTGATGCAGGGGAGTGTCGTTGGTCGCTGCGCCTGTGATCCGGATAGGCTTATCGATGGCGTTGAGGCCTTGGCCCGACAATTGGCCGATAGAATTAGAGCGTTCGAGAATCCGGCCAAAGGCAGTCGTTCGGCACAGCATCCTTCAGTACCCGCCAAAGCAGCTCCCCCTGCTCCAACCAAAGCTTCTTCTGCTCCTTGAAGTGGGTTTCGGCTTTTCTGAGTTCTTCTTTCTTTTCTTTGGCGTTGAGCTTGCGTGGATGGCAGGGCGGCGGGATGCCGTCGTTTTGGTATTCTCCCAGGTCGCAGGTCTCGACTTGATCTTCCGTGATGCGGGCGAGGACCTGGCGCTCTAGTTCTTCTAAGTCGGCCAGGGCCCCATCGCGAAGGCTTGCGGCGTTTTTCAAAAGTTGCGCTCGGGTTTCGGCGAAGGGTTTGGCCGGCAGGGAAATCTGAGTTTTGGCGATTTGGTAGCTTTCGCCGATGCCGGCAAAAAGGACTGTATCCTCGGGGCCAGAGGCGTCGGGGAAGTGGGAGAAATTGATGTGGAAGCCCTCGCCCACGACGCTCTTTCCGCCCTGGGCAATATAGAAGTTTACGCCCCAGCCTGAGGTCTTGGGTGTTTTCAGGATCTGCAGGCCGTAGCCGAAGACCTCGGGGAATTTATCGCCATAGAACAAAGTGTAAAGACGGACCGCGTGTTGCTCCCGGCGGTCGGCTGAGCCGGAGGCGATTTGGCAATCGTCCCGAGCGCCCTTGCCCCTGCACCAGCTGGCATGGTGAAAGCTGCCGCCGTTTTTGAAGGGCCGATGGCGCCAGTCTTCGAACATGCCATGAATGCACTTGTCTGCCCGTTTGAAAAACGCCGCATGTTTCGGATTTTCGAACTGAAGAGCGGTGTGGGGATCGTTTGTCATGGGCTTGGCTCCCGCGAGCAAGAGAGGGCAGAGCAAGAAGAGGAAGGAAGGTTTCATGGCTTCGGCTCCAGAGAAACGCCCAGGGCCGCAAGTTGCGCTTCGGCTTGTTCGGCCCAGCCGCGGTTGGCCGCGGGGCTGGCCGGGCTGGGGTGCAGGATGCGGCCGATGGGAAATTTCGATGAGTGCAAAGCCTCGCGTGCGCGTTTTTCGGCGAAGGCCCCGATGCCGATGACTTGTTTTGGTTTTAGCCAGTCCATGGTTTGGGCCAGGGCCTCATCGCAGGCGGCGAACAGGGCACCTTTTTCAGCGGCCGGCAACTTGTCCGGGGTGCGGTTGCGGCCGGAGTCTTCCAAGAAAGCCAAGGGGCAGTAGTTAAAAACGAAGATGCGACGGAAGAAGGCCTCCGGCTTGCCGAAGCGCTCTTTGGCCCAGCCCCAAAGACGTCGCCCGCTGACTTCCCGGCGAGTACAGGCGAAACCCTGGACGGGTCGCTTGGGGTGGCTGGACTTGGGTTGTTTGACCGGGCCGGAAATATCCAGCCAGTCGCGGCAGAACGCCACCTCGCCGAAGGGCACGCCTGTTTGCACCATGCCGAAGGGGCCCGGGTTCATGCCGAGCAGCACGGCTTCCACGCCGGGATGGGCGTAGCGCTCCAGATAACTTTCATGATTTGCCCGAGCGTAAACAAGCGGATTGTAAACATGAGCGACCGGCGCGGCAAAGCGCATGCGGCCAAGTTTTCGGGTCAGTCGGCGGCTGATGGCGATGGGGTCCATGTGGGTGAGTGTGCCGAAAAGGCCGAGTGTTTACAAGGGTTCTCGCTTGTTTGGGATGTGTTGCTGGGTTAGGAATGGGTTGGGCCCAGCGAAAAGGAAAATGACATGAGACGACATGAGCGATGGACAGGCTTTGCGATGATGGCGATTTTGGTTCTGGCCTTGAGCGCGAGTGGTTGCGCCGGGGGTGAGGACGTGGGTGGTTGTTTGGCGAACACCTGCCAGGGACATGGGCAATGTTCTGTTGTCGAGGGCCAGGCTGTCTGCGATTGCGAAGAGGGCTATGTCGGTGCCACCTGCGGTTCTTGTGCTCCGGGCTATCAGGATCATGATGGTGATGGCGAATGTTTGCCTGCATGCGGGGCCGAGGGCACGGACTGTGCCGAGCACGAAGTGTGTGACGACGATTCGGGCGAGGCCCGTTGCATCTGCGCCGAGGCATATGCTGGCGAGAACTGCGACGAATGCGCCGAGGGATATCAGGACAACGATGAGGATGGTTCTTGTCTGCCGGATTGCGACAACGTGGCCTTCGATTGTGGGGCACTCGGGGTTTGCAGCGACGAGAGCGGCCAGGCTCGCTGTGATTGCATCGAGGGCTACCAGGATAATGATTTTGACGGTGTCTGCCAGGCAGATTGTGACCACGTTGAATCAGACTGCGGTGAGCACGGAATCTGCGACGATGCGAGCGGTACGGCCACTTGTCATTGTGAAGAGGCATACGCGGGAGAGACCTGTCAGTTATGTGCCGAGGGCTATCAAGATATGGATGAAGATGGTCTTTGCTTGCCCTCCTGTGACTTGCTTGGATTGGATTGTGGTCTCCACGGAGCCTGCATGGACGAATCGGGTGAGGCGCATTGTGTCTGTGAGGCGGAATACGTGGGCGCTTTCTGCGATGCCTGCGCAACGAATCACCAGGACCACGATGCGGACGGTGTTTGTTCGGTAAGTTGTGCGCTGGTCGACTGCATGCCTCATTCGGCTTGCGAGGACAACTCAGGTACTGCGCTTTGTGTTTGCTTTGTCGGATACGTCGAACCGGATTGTACGGCATGTAGCGATGGATACCAGGACCACGACGGGGACGGGGCTTGTTGGCCCTCCTGCGTCACGGCCAACCTGGATTGCGGGGAGCACGGCCAATGCGAGGACGAAAGCGGTGAGGCGATTTGTGAGTGCTTGCCCGCCTACACGGGCGCAAGTTGCCAGCTCTGTGCCATGGGTTACCAGGACCACGATGAAAACGATGAGTGCGAACCCGACTGCAATCTGGCGGGTTTGGTCTGCGCGGCTCACAGCCATTGCGAGGACAACTCGGGTGAGGCGCAGTGTGTTTGTGACGCGGGTTACGCCGAGCCGGACTGTGTGGCCTGTGCTGAGGGCTACCAGGATTCGGATGGAGATGGCTCCTGTCTGTCCACCTGTGAAGCCTTGGCCTGGACCTGCTCGGGACACGGCGTTTGTGGGTATGAAAATGGCCAGGCTGTTTGCATCTGCGATGAGGCCGGGGGGTTCTTTCCGGACGGACAGGGTAATTGCTTAGGCGCTGATGCGGGCCATGATTGTAATTTGCCCCTGGAGTTGGACCTGTCGGTCGCCTCGGTCTCGGGTAGCACCGCGGGTGGCGGTGATGATTACGTGGGTTCTTGCCAGAGCTCCGGTTCAGCGGATGAGCTGGTCTATCATTTTGAACTTTCTGAGTCTTTGACCATCACGTTTGACTTGAGCGGATCCTCTTATGACACCATGATGTATCTTCGTTCGGACTGCACAAACGCCTCCAGCGAGATCGCCTGCGACGATGATTCGGGCGACGGCCTGGAATCCATGTTCGAGGTGGATCTGCAGCCGGGCGATTACTACTTGTTCATCGACGGCTACAACAATAGCGTGGGCAACTACACCTTGACCCTTGATGTGGGTTGCGGAGACGGCACATTGTATTATCCGGTGACCGGCGAATGCCTGCCGGATCCCTGCGTGTCCGACCCCTGTCAACTGACGCATCAGACTCTTTGCGAGGCACAGCTTCCGGCTTCGTATTTATGTCTTTGCGATCCGGGCTATATTTTTGACGGCTCCGAACCGCCGGTTTGTATTCTCGACCCCAATCCCCATGGAGAATCCTGTGCGGACGTGATGCCCTTGAGTGGCAATTCGGGCATGGTGGCTGGATCGAGCGCCACGGCGGCTGACGACGGCACGGGAAGTTGCGCCGGGGCGGGGCCGGACCGGGTTTACGGGGTCTCCTTGGGTGAGCGCTCCCTGGTGATCCTGGATTTGGATGGGCTGGGCATTACGGATACGGTGCTGCATGTGCGTTCGGTCTGCGACTTGGCCGCAAGCGAAGTGGCCTGCAATGATGACGGGGGCCCTGGCTTTTCCTCGGCCCTGACTTTGATCCTGGATGCGGGGGCCTATTACATCTGGGCCGACAGTTATTCTAACGGCGGCGATTACGAGCTCAGTTACAGCATGCATCCGGATCCTTGCGCGGATGAAGAGGCGGTTTGCCCGGGTAATCCGATTTGTGAGGCCTGGGCCGATTGGTCCGGTTATGACTGCGTCTGTGGCGCGGGCATGTTGCCTTTTGGCAACGACTGCGTGCCCGATCCCTGCACCGATGAGACCTGCACCGACATCGAGCACCGCAATCGTTGCGTGCCCAACGAGGCCGACGGCTACGCGACTTACTTCTGCGAATGCAACGCCGGCTACATTGATGACCTGGACAATTTGCCCGCCTGCATCATGGATCCGGACGCCAACGACTGGGCCTTCATCGTGTTTTTGAACGCCGACAACAATTTGGAGAGCGACGGATACGATGACGTGGACGAGATGTCCGTCGCCGGGTCCACGGCTCACGTGCACATCGTCGCTCTTTTCGACACCCTTTACGGAGACAATGGCGATGCTCGCATTCTCTATATTGAGCAGGGCGGCACGACGCTCATCGAAAATTGGAATGAAGTGGACATGAGCGACTGGCGCACCCTGAGGGACTTTGGGGTTTGGGCTGTTGAGCATTATCCGGCTCGTCACTATGCCATGATCATGTGGGACCATGGTGATGGCTGGAAGGCCGCGCCCAAAAATCCCTTGCTCAAGGGCTTTTCCAATGACGACTCGGGCACGGCCGGTGAGATTTCGATCTCCAACGGCGACTACGCTTCCGCCATGGCCGGCATCGTGGCCGCGGCGGGCACGAAATTGGATATCGTGGGTTTTGATGCCTGCCTGATGGGCATGTGGGAAGTGGCCGAGGCCAGCGCGCCTTATGCCAACTACCTCGTCGCCTCCTCTGAAACCGAGCCGGTGGCCGGATGGCCCTACCATGAATTTTTGCCGGGCCTGGTGGCAGACTACAATATGGCGGCCGCGGATCTGGGCATCAGCATTGTGGATGCCTACAGCAACGAATCGTCAGATAACAGCACGCTGGCCGTCACCGATTTGAACAGCATGGATGATTTGGCTGTGGCCATGGACGTTTTTGCTGCAGAGCTGATGAACAACACGGGACTTTACGGCGCCATTTCTTCGGTGCGCTCCAATACCCAGAGCTTTACCTTTTCGGAGTTCAAAGACCTGCAAGGCTTCGCCGAGGGAGTGGCCGCCATGAGCACGGCGCCGGCGGCTTTGCAGCAAGCAGCCCAGGCCCTGGTCGATCAACTCGAAGTGACCATTGTCTACAGCCGTGCTCAGAGTGGCTATTCGGGGTCCAATGGCCTGTCCATTTACTTCCCCGCAAGCTCCGACTCCATGGATCCGGCTTACCGGGATTCGGGGGCAATCTGGACCCGAACCATGTGGGATGAATTCCTGGTGAGCTTCACCCAGTAGCCCTTACTGGCCGTTCAGGTGACCGTTGAGCAGGACATCCATGTCGAAGTTGGCTCTGGCATGCGGATCGATCTCAAGGATGTCGATGCTGCCCTGCCAGGGAAAAGCATAAATCTTGCCGTTGGGCGCGAGTGCGCCGCCGAAGTACTTGTGATTTGGTGTTTCGGTCATGACGGGACCGAAAGGTCGGATGCCGGTCGCGGCGTGGTCTTCGGGATCGATCTCCAGTACCTGGGCGTGGCGGCCGGGCGCCGCATAAATCTTGCCGTTTGGAGCCAGGGTGCCGGCGGCCCACTTTCGGGTCAAGGCCGTGCCAAAGTCCGGACCGATTCGCCCTGAGCGGTCTATGTCATCGGGGATGATCTCCAGCACATGGCTGTCGCTGTTGGGGGCGGCGTAGATTCTGCCGTTGGGCGCCAGCGCACCGCCCCACCATTTCTCATCGCCCGTACCGAAGTCGGGCCCGACCCGTTTGATGCCTGTGATGGTCAGGTCCTCTGGATCGATCTCGAGGATTCGTGTGTCGTTATTTGGGAGGCAGTAGATTTTTCCGTTGGCAGCCAGGACGCCACCCCACCATTTATAGGCGTTGGTCCCCAGGGCCGGGCCAACTCGCCGAATCTCTACGCCGTCGTGGCCGTCGGGATCGATCTCCAGGACATATTCATCGTTGCGGGGGCAGGACAGCAGTTTGCCGTTAGGTGCCACGCGGAGACCCACCCATTTGTCTATGTCTGTGCCGAGGTCGGTCGAGGTGAGCTCGGTCGAGTTGCTCAAATTGTCAGGATCGACGAGCAGGGCGAAGCTGTAATCGGATACCGAGCAGTAGATCATGCCGTCCCAGGCCAGGGCCGCGCCGTACCAGTTGTCCGCGCCTCCGATCAGGGGTCCGAGCAGAGAAACGGCCGGATCAGACGAAGCAAAGGGCTCCAATTCGACCACCTGGCTTGCCATGCGCGGGATGCCGTAGATGCGACCGTTTGGAGCGAGAATCGCACCCTGGTGCCTGCCGTATGGCTGGGCAGCCAGGTCCGCGTTGGGGATCAGTCTGGCCGTGGGCTCTCCCGTGGATCCTTGAGCCGCGGCGTCTTGCAGGCGCTGCTGGAGTTCCGGCCAGTGTTCGGGGCCCAGGCTTTGCCAGCTGAACTCGGGGGAGTCTTCGTCGCTTCCGTCGCCTCCGTCAAGAACCGATCCGTCGCTCCCCTCAAAGCCGAATCGCGCACAGCCCAAAGCCGCAAAGAGCATGCAACAGCTCAGCAGCAGCGGTCGGATCATGGCCCCCCCTCACTTTCACTTCATGCGGGTGAGCTTGAGGCCCGCTTTTTCGAGGAGGGTGACCACGCCTTCGTTGCCCACCAGATGACCTGCGCCCACGGCGAAGAAGATTGGCTTGGCGTCTTTTTTTCGGACGCGCTTGGCGATGCGTTCGGCCATGGTTTTGTTTCGGTCGAGGATCAGTCTCTTCATGATCTTTTTGTCCAGGGCGCTTTCCGGATCGTAGCTATCGTTCATGGCGGCCTCGATGACCTTCAGGTCACCGGAAAGGTAGGCGAGCACCAATTCCTCCAAGGGGTCCGAGCCTTCCTTTTTCTTTTCGTCCATCAAGTCCAGGGTTTGTTTGAGCATACGCACTTGCTCGTCCATGGTCAGGCTGTCGAAGACCGCAAGCTGTTCATCCACGGTCTCCAAGGCACCCTGGGTTTTGCCCTCTTTGCCGGCGCGTTCATAGAGCTGAGTGTCCAATGGCTTTTTGCTTGCGAACTCCATGATCTTGTCCAAGAGCACCAATTGGGCGGCAACCGCCCAGATTTTGAATCGGTCCAGCCCCGTCATCGGAAGGCCCTTGGCCTTGAAGAGGGTCTCTACCCTGCCAAAGAGTTCCGCGGGCACTACGTCCTTGAGGGTTTTGTTGTCGGGCAGAAAGAGTTTTTGCACCATGCCCATCTGGGTGGCGAGGTCCATGGGGATCTCGGTCTGCACTTCTTTGGATGCGGCAAAGGCTTTTTCCACCTGGGGATGGAGCTTGGTGACCCGATCATCGGGCAGGTGAATGGTGCCGAAGACATAAGCAGTCTGCTTGCCTCCTTCGATTTTCCAAAGCAGGGGCGCACCAGTTTTGGCGACTTGTTTTTTGGCGGCTTGGATTTTGTTGACCGGGTTTGCTGTTTTGGCCTCGGCCTGGGCTTCGTTTTTGCAACCGGCCAGACAGAAGAAGCCAGCGAGGAGGGCCAGGGAAAAATGGAACTTGGATCTCATGGTTTTTGCTCCTTTTAGTTTTCACTATGATAGGACACTAAGGGCGAGGAGGAAAGTATGCACATCGTTCTCTTGTTGCACTCGGTTACGGGCAACACCGATTTGGTGGCCCGTCACGCCCAGCGTCATCTGACCGCGGCCGGCCACCAGGTGCGTTTGGTGGACATTCGCCTGGAGCCGGATCCCGGGCAACTGGAAGACATGGACTTGCTGGGGGTGGCCAGCCCCACCATGTATTTTCGGTCCAGTTTCGTGATGGATAAATACTTGCGGGGGCTCATCGCGCCCGCGGAACCCAGGCCCGCTTTTCTTTTGGCAACGGCTGCCGCTGAGCCCGGTGCCCATTTCGAAGGACAGGCG
>JAUVAM010000264.1 GCA_030591745.1 Deltaproteobacteria bacterium | reverse complement strand
TCGGGCCGGGATGCGCTTGCCCATCAAGCGTCCAAAGGGATCGGGAAAGGCCGCAACCACCGTGTCAATTTCGCCCTTGTCAATCATCAGTTCAAATGTCTTCGTGTCCATCATGCACAGCTCCCCTTGATGGTTTTATCGTTTGCGGACGATTTGGATGTGGTTGTCGTTGTCCATGGCGATTTGGATGGGTGAATTTGGCACGGATGCGCGGATGCCCATGACGATGGCCATGTCGGCGGATTCAAGGGCGCGATCTTTTAGGTTGTAAAATATCAGGCCGCGGCCGCGTGTTGAGCATCCGTAATCGCCATCCAGTTCTTTGGGCACGTCCAGATCCGAAATGTCGTAGGTCACTTCCAGGCAGGCGAGCGTTCGGCCATCCCGTTCGATCAGGCCCATCATTTTGACCCGGGCTTCGCCCTTCACCGTGAGCGGGGAGCCCCCTGCATTGAAGGGCACGTGGAGCGGGATTTGGGCCGTGGCTCCTGTTGCCAGCGCTTCTTTGGGAAAGGGGAACAGGAACCGGGTCAGGATGGCCTGCGGATTGGCTCCGGCCGGCAGGCTGCCGTCTTCCGGGATGCCCGGTATCACCATGGGGGGCATTTCCGAGGCTTCGGTCTTCGTTCCTTTTTTTGGACCGAAGTTCATCTGGGCGCGCATTTGATCGAGGACCATGTCGGCCGTTCCGTCACCCTTGCTCTTCATGCTCAATCTGCCGTTCATGCTCGCGCTGCTGTCGCGATTTGTTTCGCCGTAGCTTTTGGATACGACCTTCTGACGGAAGTCGTAGACGTAAGACTTGTCGGCGGAGAAGTCCCAGCGAAACTGTACGGCGCTACTTGCCGGGCGGAGCTCTCCCTGGGCTGCCGCATGTATCTTTTTTTCAAATCGCGACGAGGTCAACATCGCCCTGAAGGGCAGGTCGTCATCGGCTTTTTTGTTGTATTGCTGTTTCGTCTCGCAAGCAGCCAAAAAGAAAGCAGGCATGAGCAGAAAGCAAAAGAGCGCATTCCGTTTGGGCATGGGACCCTCTTTTTCAAAAAAACGCGCCTGATAGGACTCGAACCTATGGCCTGCGGCTTAGAAGGCCGCTGCTCTATCCAGCTGAGCTACAGGCGCATGTCACGGTGGATATGTTTACACTGAGGCGTCGGGGCAAGTCAACTCACTCTCGTTCGTATTTCAGGCAGGCCCTGGCACAGGATTCGATGGCTTGGGCCAGACTGGATTCTTGACCGCGGCAGTTTTCCGAGCCGTCGGGGCAGCGCACGTCGAAGTTCCAGATCCAGTCGTTGGCGGGGTAGGTGCTGCGTCGGATGAAACCCAAGGCTCGCCGGCTTTCGAATTCGATGGGCAGACCGGAGGCCGGGATCTCGCTTTCCAGCGCCAGCTTTTGTACGACCGTGCTGCCCAGCTTGGCGGTTGGGATTTGGGCATGGGCGGCCACGCCCCCTCTCGGTAAGGCCAGCACCTGCCATCCCTCTTCGTCGGCGGGCTCCACCTGAACCTCTCGTTGCGCCGACCGAAAAAGCAGGCAACGGCTTCCCTCCGGTAACTCGGATCCTTTGACCATTTTTGCTCCCCCCTGATTCCCACAGCATCAAAAAAAGTATACCACGCTGCGTCGACTCGCAAGGGTGATGATCGTCACTTTTTTGAGAATACAGCATGCCTGTATTCTTCAGATTTGACGGATCAGGGGGCGCTTGGGATCTGTTGGGCAGGCGGCGGGCGAATCTCCAATAGAAAGACGGGGCCGATCTTTTTCAGGGGCAGCAAGCGTACGTGATGGGGGCTTGGGCGCACGCCAAGCGCTTCTTCCCGCGGTCCCCAGAAGAGGTAGCGGGCCTTGCTGGCCAAGAGCAGCTTATCCCGTGTTTTCGGGCTGGTCTTTGGCGAGACCAGGAGCCGGAATCGGTGGGCTTGCTGGGCCAGATCCGGCGTCATGAACCAATGACCCATGACCACCCGGCGTCCACTGCGATGGGGCAACCAGTTACCCGTTTGGCGCGAACAGAGCACGCCGCCTTTGGGTAAGGTTTTCATGAACTCGGCCATCTGCAACTCTGCCTTGTGGGCGTAGAGTCGTTGATCATGATTGTGAACACCGAAGCCGCGTTGCGCCACCCGAACCAGGCTGTTGCCGAAGACTAGCAATCCAAAGACCAGGACCGCCACGGTCGCTTTGCGCCCCAGGGGGATGCGTTTTTTCAGCCAGAGCAGGCCATCTACGGCCACGATGCCCAACGGCAGGGAGACGAAGTACAAAAAGTGTCGCCCTTCGAAGAAGGGAGAAAAGGAGAAGGCGGCGGAAGTCGACAGCCAGGCGAAGAGCAACATGGCTCGCGGGCCGGCTTCGCCTATTCGACGAAGGCCGTAGGCGGCTGCCAGCAAAATGCCGCCGAAGCCCAGCATCCACAAAAGGGGCGAGACGAAAAGGCCCGAGTTGCCCTGGGCCACGGCCAAGGCAAAGAGGGGATCGCCAAGCATCCACCAGGCCAGGATCACGACCGCGGGCAGGCCGGCCAGGGCCGGCAGGATTTGGAGTACCACAGTCTTTGCTTGTCGTGCTTCTAAGCGGAGCAGCAGGGGATGCAGGGGTAAGAGACAGATGATGGCCACCAGCACGCCGGCATCATAGGCGTGCACAAGATACAAGAGGGGCAGGCTCAGGCCCACGAGCCAGCCCATGAGCCGCTTGCCGTTTAATGCCTCCATCAATCCGCGCAGCATGGGCAAGAGCGCCAGCCAACCAGCCAGGTACAGTGGATTGTACATCGTCATGCTTGGGGTCCAGCCCAAGACAGGCCACAGTGCTCGCTTGAGCACCGGCTGCCAGGCCGCCGGCCAAAAATCCCCAAGGAGCACAACCCAGCCGTCCAGGCCGCCCGCAAGCAGCACGAAGACAAACGCGAAGAGTCTTGTTCCTGGACTGGTAAAGAAGGCGCCCAAAAACCAGTACCAGACCAGCACGAAGGCAAGAATCAGCAGGGCGTGAGCCAATTGCCAGGCGCCGGCTACCGACAGGCCGAAGACCTTGGCCATGCGCCCGATGAAGCTCATGGGCAGAATGATGAGCCGCGGATCTTCTTTGGCCAAGCTGAAATGGTTGGACAAGAGGATTTTGCCATCACGACCCTGGGCCACGAAGTCGGCGTATTGCAGGCTGTCTTCAATGGAGTACGCAAAGCCCAAGAAGTTGTTTTTCTCTGAGTCCAGTTCGGCCGTCTGGTAGGGCAAAATGCGAAGCAAAAGCAGCAGCAAAGCCGTGCCCCCCACCACCCAGGGCGTTCGTTTTTTCCAGGGGCTGTGCTGGGCTTGGGCTTCGTTCAAGGGGAGGGGCTCCCGGTGCGACAGCTGAACAAAAAACAAATCGGGGCGGGCGGATTCGAACCGCCGACCCCCTGCTCCCAAAGCAGGTGCGCTAGCCATGCTGCGCTACGCCCCGATGAGGAGGAAGAACATAGTCCAAGCGCATCGCCAAAGCAAGTTGCCAAATCAAGTCGTACCCGTTCAGGGCTTCTTGGTACTTGATTGCCAGTCCAATTCATGGCATAACCTGCCAATGAAACGGGGTGATGCGTGGGCCCCATGAGCGAGGGTGGCGGAATTGGTATACGCGCCAGATTTAGGATCTGGTGGCCTGGCCATGGGGGTTCGAGTCCCCCCTCTCGCATGTTGATTTGGCTGCGAAGAGATGTCGCTTGCCATACTTGAGGAGTTGGCTTGGCTGTGAAGTCGACAAGATCAAAATCCTGGGGTTTGTTTGCACGGATTTTTGTTTTGCTGCTCGCCTGGTTGTTCTTGTGGCCCGCTTGCATGAGTTTCCAGAATGATGGTTGGGATCCCAAGTGGGGCGAAGAAGGCGCGGAGGATTCGGACGAGCCGGCTCCAGCGGTGGAGACCCGGCGCAGGAAAAATACGAACCAGCCGGAAGCCGTTGCGCGGGATGATGCCTGGGATGAAGTGGACGAGGATCTGCCACCAGAAGATGAAACCGAAATCGACACCGACACCGAAACCGAAACTGCTCCAGTAGCGAAGCCCGCAGCTGATGCCTCGCTGGACGTGGAAACGGTGGCCATTCCGGCGTCCGACAAGGACTCATCCTCCGATACAATAGAGACCGTGCCCTTGCAGCCCGATCCGCCCGCGGATGATTAAAAGAAAAAAAAAAAAAACGACGCCGAAGAAAAAGAAAAAAAAGAAAAAAAAGGCGCCGCAACGTAAAAAAGAAGCCAAAGACTAAACCCAAACCCCAAACACAATCCTCTCAAACGGATCTGCCGCTAGAAGAACCATCGGTGCCCGAAAACGCCGGCGACGGGGATGTGGACTCGGCTTTTGGTCTGTCGGTGGAAGAACCGCCCCGCACCCCCGAGCAGTCCAAGCCTCGGCCGAAGCCTGCAACGACAGTTAAGCCCCGGGCCGTCCCAAGGGAGGCTGACCCGCCCAAACCCACCCAGGTCGTGTCGGACAGGGAAAATCGCTTGGTCAAGGACCGTTTTGTGCTGGGGGCCGGGGCTGGGATTGTGGTGCTCAAAGGGGCCCGCATTCAACCGGCCTTGACCATGGATTTGGGCTGGAATCTGGGCCGCGTGTTGGGGTGGCCTGGTCTGTTCATCAAGCTGGATACGGACTTGTTCATCGGGTCCAGTCCTTTGGGCGCGGAATACATCATGCTCGATGCCCTGGCGGGTTTCGACGGCCGTTTCGGGCTGGGCCCCGTGCGTCTGTCGGTGGGTTTGGGCTTTGGTTTGCGATACATGAGCATCACCAAGCAGTCGACTTCCTCCAGCGTTGAACCCGAGATGGGTTTTGGGGCCGGCCTGCGGAGTGGATTGGAATGGCCGGTCTGGCGTTTTTTGTCTCTTGCCTTAGACGCCGAGGGACGCTATACCAAGGACCCCCTCACCGGACAATTTGTCTTTTCCGGTGTGATCTCGGGGGGATTGAGATTTGTCTTCTAAGTGAGGTAGGGCCATGAAGAGCGATGTCGAAGTCATTGATCCTTTGAATCGAACCCTGACCGTGGAATTGGACTGGTCCATGGTATCCGAGGAGCTGGAGTCGGCCTACAAGAGTCTGGCCAAGGAAGTGCGCATCAGCGGATTTCGCAAGGGCAAGATTCCCCGCGCTGTGCTTAAGCAACGCTATGGACGCCGGGTCGAAAACGAAACGCTTGAGCGTTTGATCCAGGACAGCTACGAGGCTGCCTTGATCCAGAACAAAATCCGCCCGGTGGCGCGGCCCGAGTTGGAGCACGGCCAAATCGAGCAAGGCAAGCCTTTTGTCTACAAGGCTCGGGTGGAAGTGCAACCCGATATCGAGTTGAAGAAGCTTGAGGGTTTCGAGTTGAAGAAGGCTGATACCACGGTTTCCGATGAGATGATGGACACCGAATTGAACCGGCTCAGGGAAGGCCGTTCCGTGCTGGTGCCCATCGAAGGCCGGGACGAAGCCAAGAACGAGGACACGGCCATCATCGACTATGAGGCCAGCCGGGATGATGAGCCCTTAGAGGGAGGCAGCCGCCAAGACCATGCCCTGGAACTGGGGGCTGGCCAGTCCATCCCCGGCTTTGAGGACCAGGTTCTGGGCATGAAGGTGGGCGAGAAAAAAAGCTTTGAATTGACCATGCCCTCGGAAGGCGTGGATGGTGATTTGGCCGGCCAGGCCATCAATTTCCAGGTTGAACTCAAGGCGCTGAAGACGAAAGAGCTGCCCGAGCTGGATGATGAGTTCGCGGTAGATTTGGGCCAGGAGGGTGTCACCAAGCTGGACGAGCTGAAAGCCAAGGTCAACGCTCAAATTCAGCAGCGCCTGGAAGAAGAAGCGGACCGGGAGTTGCGCAAGAACCTCGTGGACCAGCTCATCGAGGCCAATCCTTTCCCCGTGCCGTCAGCCATGGTGAGTCGGCAGCAGGATGCGATGGTGCGCGAGATCGAGAATTTGATGCAGTACCAGGGCGTGGATGCCAGCAAGATGGCCGCCGGTAGGGAAAGCCTGCGAAAGGACATGGAAGAGCGGGCCGAGCGAGAGGTTCGTTCGGCCATGTTGCTCTCCACCGTGGCCGAGCAGAAGAAGATCGAGGTCGACGACGAGGATCTCGATGAAAAATTTGAGCAGATGGCGGCTCGCAGTGGACAGCAATTGGGA
>JAUVAM010000438.1 GCA_030591745.1 Deltaproteobacteria bacterium | reverse complement strand
GAGGCCGAAAGCTGATTTTTCAAAGGCCGCTACCATATCACCACGTCGGAACCAGCCCAGATCGCCGCCCATGGAGGCGCTGGGGTCGTCGGAAAACTGTTTGGCCGTTTTGACGAAGTCCGCGCCTCCGCGCAACAATTTCAGAATCCGGTCGGCCCTTTGTTTTACGGTTTTTTCTTGCTCGGCCGGGGTGCCCGGCGGGATGGCGAAGAGGACGTGACTGGCTCGAACTTTTTCTTTGGCGGTTTTGCTTGTGTAATGGTGCTGGTAATGTTCGGCGATTTCTTTCTCCGTCACTTTCATACGGCCCTGGATTTCTCTGGCCATGAGCTTGTCCCGCTCGAGCTGCTTGGTGATGTCTCTTTTGAAATCTTCCGGCGATTTTCCTTCCTGGCGGATGGCCGCTTGAAACTGCTCCTCGGTGAGGTTGTTGAGTTTCCGCAGCTGCTCCAGGTATTTGGCCACGTCTTCTTTCGTCACCTTGATGGATTTCACTTTGACTTGTTGTTTGATCAGCAAGTCGTCGATCAGGCCATTGAGGGTCTGCAAGCGGATTTGACGTTTGCGATCGACGGTTTGAGCGAGCGGCATGTTGGCCGGCACATCCTCCAGCGCAGCCCGGCAAAAGGCGTCTACCTCGCTGAGAAGCAAGGCATCTCCGTTGACGGTGGCCACGATGCGATCGATCAGCGCGGCAGAGGAGATCTCGGGTGTGAGCCAGAAAATCAGCATCATCCCCAGCATGAGCTTCCTGGGCGTCATCGACATGGTCGTCCTTCCTAATCGTGTTCGTGCAGCCACTTCAGTGGATGCGATCGAGCAAGGCAAAATCCCGATCGATGCGAGCTCGTTCCCGCAGTGATCGGATGAAGTAACTCTCGGCTTCTTTTGCGCGTTCGTCGACCAGCTTGTGCTCGATCTCTTTTCGCGCATCGTCCAAGCTCAACTGCCTGGCCGGCCGTTTGTCCACCAACTTGAAAAGATGATAGCCGTAAGGCGAGGCCACAACCTTGCTGACTTTTTGGGACAAGTACAACTTGAAGCAAACTTCATCGATGACCGGGGGCATGCGTCCCCTGGGGAAGTAGCCCAGATCACCACCCTGTTTGCCCTCCGGGCCCAGGGAATGTGCGGCCGCCAGCTTGGTGAAATCTTCTCCGCGGTGGATCTGTCGTCGTAGCTTTTCTGCTTCTTCTTCGGTGCGGGTCACGATTTGTCTGACGCGCACCTCGTCGGGTCTCAGGAAGAGATCACCGTGTCGTTCGTAGAAAGCTTCGATCTCTTGCCGAGAGATGGCGATGCGATCGATGACTTCTTGTTTAATCAGTTTTTCGATGAGCAGGCCTTCGGTGGTCTCCCGGCGATAATCTTCAAGTTTTCGGTCTTGTTTGGCCAGCTTGGTCTTTAGTCCACCTTGCTGGTATTGGCTGTCAAGCAAGCGGATTTTGGCTTCGACCAGCTTGGGGTCGATGTGGATGCCCTTGCGTCGCGCTTCCTGCAGGAGCAATTCGCCCTCGATGAGCCGCTCGAGCAGGTCTCTTTTGACCCGATTGGCCGTTTCCGCCGAGGAAAAGAAGCCTTTTCCGGCTTCCTTGAGTTCGTTGAGCGCCTCGATGAAGGTGGCCTCTGAGATGTTTTCTCCGTTGACCCGGGCAACGCCCGAAGGGCCGGGCGGTTCGGACGGGGCGGGTTGTTCGCAAGCCAGTATCCCCAAGCTCAGACCAACGAGCAGACAGAGATTGTGCAGACTTGCTGAGGGGCGGGGCATGGGGGCGTCCGGTGAGTGAGGCCTCAGGGCGTGGGTTTGGGCTTGGTGGCCTTGGGCCTCATGATTTTTTCTCTGGCGCCCGCGGGCAGTGTTTTGTGGAGCTTGCCGCCTGGCCTTGCGTGGGGAGGCGCCATTTTGCCGGGGGGCATGCCGCGCGCGCCCTTGGGTCTCGGCAGGCGCTTAACCCCACCCTTTCTGCCGGGCATGCCTTTTCTGCCCGGCATGCCTTTGCCCATCTCCAGTCGAGGTCGGTTCCCTGGCTTGGCCGGGCCCTTGGACTGGTCGAGCTTGGCGCTCTCAATGGCGTCGGCGAACAATTTGATGCCCACCTTGCCCTGAATGTCTTTGATGAACTTCTTGTAGGCGTCACCTCGGGCTTTGGCGAACAAGGTGGTTCTGATCTGCCCCTTGACCCGTTCCATCGGGTGGTCGAAGGCGTCTTGTTTTCCGCTGTGGCGCATCAGGTACAGGCCGGTGTCGGTTTCCACCAGGCCCGATAGATCATTGGGTTTGTTCAGGGCGAAGGCCGCATCCGCAAAGGCCTTGCCGTAGGTGGTCTCAAGTTCTTTTTGGGTCTTGAAGTTGGTGTCTCCACCCAAATGCTTGGTGGCCTGATTCTGGGAGTGCTTTTTGGCCAGCTTGAGGAAGAGGGCCCGATCCTTGGGCTTGGCCGCAAGTTCATCCAGGAGGGCCTGGGCTTGTTTTTTTGCCTCGGTCCGCTTGGCTGCGTCGGCCTTGGGGGCTGCCAGAAAGATCATATGGACGCGACGTTTTGCGTCAGCGTGGTAGCGATTGTTGTTTTCTTTGTAGTACTTGGCGATGTCCTCATCGCTGACCTTGATTTCCTTGACTCGTTTCTTGTGGAATTCTTCGTTGACGAAGTAGCGGGCCAGGATTTTTTTGAAACCGCGGCGCATGTCCGGATCTTTGTCCAAGCCCAATCGCAGGGCTTCTTGCACCATGGCCTCTTGTTCCACCATGTTTTCTAAGAGTTTCTTTCGTTGATCCATGGACTTGAAGCGGGCCCGGATGAGGGGATTCTGCTGGTTCATCCGGTCTTCAAATCCCTTCAAGGTGATGTCCACGTCGCCGACCCGGGCCACGACCGAGCCCTTGGTTTTGGTCTCCGCTTTCGTCTCCGTGCCGACTTTGCCTGCGTCGCCGTCAGTTTTCTGCGGGCAACCCCCCAGAAAGCTTGCAAAGCCGAGGGTAAAGATGGCCATTCCGATCATCTTGCTCTTCATTGCGCTCTCCTTAAAATTCTCTCAAAAGTCCTTTATTGGACGCATTGATAAACCCACAAACCCGGCCGGAAATTCCGCCGGTCAAGCCGCGAACGCTAGCATAACAGCCAAATAAGCTCAAGCATCCACCCAGCTGAGGGCCTGGGTAAATTTGCAGCCCAAGGATTCACTTCAGGTGAGACTCATTGAGGAGTTGCTTAGTGAGCAATTTCCAGGTGGTAAACGATCTTTACGTACCGACCGCCGGGTGGAGGCGAGAACTTCAGTCTACGAATCTGCATTTCCAGGCAGCGTTTTGTTTTCTTGCTGGCCAGATTTGATTCAACGATTTTGGAGATCGCCACGTAGCCGTTTGTGGCGATTGAAAACCCGATCAGAACCCAGCTGCTTGGTTTCGAGCGCTCGGATGGTTCTTTGCTGAAACAATCGGACAAGGCGGCCCGGCCTCGATACATGACACCCCTTATCAAGGCCCGACTCAGTTTGCCATCGATCTCAACCGGTTTGAACCGGATGCCTGTAAAATCTTTTAGCTGTGTATCAATTTTTTCAATCTGCAGCCGGGCTGTGGATTTATTGGAATAATGACAATTTTTCTCGATTTTTGAGAGTTGTTCTCGGGCTTGACTGAAGTGATGCAGGCTTGTCAATGAGTGAGCCAGGGCAGATCTTACCTGGCAGACATTTTTTTCTTTTGGGCATAACTCCAAATGGGTTTCGGCGGCCTCGATGAAATCCAGATCGGCCTGGACTTTTTCTTTTAACAAAAGGTTCTGGCGAGCCAATACCGCGCCATAAGTGGCCCAACAAAGGTAACGACCGCGCGGATGTTTTTCCAAATCGGTTTCGATGATTTTTTCATATTCCTTGGCGGCCAAGCCGTACTTCCTTCGATTTTTGTACAAAAAATCGGCATAAGCGACTCGCGTGACATAGGCCAGATCGGCATCGGGAAAGATATCCAGATACTTGGCAAGCATTTCTTCGGCCTGCTCGGCAAGCAGGGGCGGAGCGTGCTTGGATTCTTTTGCCCAGGTTGCTGCCAGGTTGGCCATTCTGTTGGCGGCGGCATGGCGAGCTTCCGCGTATTTTGTTCGATAGGTTTTACGGCGCATTTTCTTGGAGCGGGTTGCCTGGTGCAATGATTGAGCAAGCTGTTTTACCTCAAGCAGGATGTCGTTTCTCATCCCCAGCCGGGAAAACATTTCGATGATACGGGTCTGATACTCAATTTTTTTGACCCGATCGATTTCGGTGTTGATCAAATGACGCAGGATGGTGATTGCATCGGAGAATTTGCCATGATCGATATACAGCCCGGACAAGCGATCCAGCATATGCAG
>JAUVAM010000514.1 GCA_030591745.1 Deltaproteobacteria bacterium | reverse complement strand
GCGCGATGCAGCTAACTCGAACATTCTTCACGGTAAAACCCCCAATTCTCCACTTTCTGCCTACTGAGCGCAGGCCCGCTTGGCGTCGAAGAGGCCCATCGACTCATCCGCGTATTCGACGCTCCCCGAGCCGAGGGAGAGAAGGAAGCCGGCCACGGCGAAGATGTCGGCCTCTGTGTAATTGGCGCCTGAGCGACTCTGCCACAATCGTTCCACGCTGCCATCAAGACGGCGCACATCGAGAAAGAAGGCCAAGGCTTCGACCTGACGATCGAAGAGGCTATTCTCTTCTTTCGTCAAGCCCACCAGCCAGTAATTAGGCTCGTATTCGCTACCCAAGCTTAAAACCTCGTGCAGGCTTCCGTCGGCAAGGTCCCGATAGCTCGCCCACAGGCCGACGTTTTCGACTTGGCCTTCCTGCTCGGCGTTGACGCTGATCCAGGACTCCAACCAGCTGGCATGAACGCTGGCCTGGGACCACTGCCCCCGTCCGAAGGCGTTGACGTAGAACTCGCAGTTGTTTGTGTCGACCTGGGTCGCGGGCTGGTAGTCTATGCAGGCGTCCTGATGCTGAAAGGCGGATTGCCAGCTTTCCAAACCTTCGCAAAATTGCTGGGCTTCTACGTCCGTGGAGTCGTTGCGCACCCACAAGGCGCGAAAGCCTCCCGCTTCATCACCAATGACGCTCCATGTCTGACCTTGGTCGGCTGAAAAACGAAAGCGAAAACGATAGTCTCCCCTGTCGGAACGCCCCACATGCTCATTGCAGAACCATTGGTAGCGGTAGTTATTTCCGCTGCGCGTGTCGTAAGCCAGGTCATAGGTAACCGGCTGGACCAAGGGTCCGCCGCCGAAGCCGATATCGCTTTCCACCTGCGCCATGATGGCCTGCGGATCGCCACCTGCGTCGGTTAAACCCGCCACATAGACCTCGGCGCTGATGACCATGCAGTCATGCCCCAGGCTGCTTTTGGTGAAGACGACCGGCTCATCCAAACCCAAGCGATGGCTGCAGGAGTGATCGAAACGACCTCCCCAGTTCCCGGCCCAATCCACACTCGTGCTCTGTTGACATCCTTCCGGTCCGCCGTCGGGGAACAATGAGCAGTCTAAGTCGGGAGAGACAACGAAACGCCAGTCCTGCCCATCGGCGCGCCCAAATTCCTGGGCCGCCTGACCGTCGAGGGTGAAACGATAACGGAACTGATAAAGGCCGGCTGCTACAGGCGGATCATTGTAGATAACGTAGCGCATCTTCCAGAAGCGAAAAGCGTAGACGAAGTTGTTGCCACGCTGCTCCACAAATTCAAGGGGCCACTCTTCGGCCAAAGCCGAAGTCAAGACCCCGGCATCAAGTCGAGCCGCGGCCGCCTGGGCTGCCTCTTGCGTGTTGGCATAGACCACGTCGGTCAGTCCCTGCACCCAGATTTGTATTTCAGTCCAGGAGCTCTTGGGCATGCCCGCCCAGTTGTCCTGATACCAGACCGGATCTTGTTTGCCCAAATGTTCGGTCTCGTTGGGATAGGCGATGACAAAGTCGTGCTCCCCGACCCAGCCGATTTCGGTCACCGCCTCCGCGCTTGAGGCCACGGGGAAGCGATAGTTATCGCCGAGATTGCTGTCCCAGGCTACACAGCCGGCCCGGTCCGAGTTGACAAACCAAACTTCCACCGACTCGGCATCTTCCGGCACGGTCAGCAAGGGCCTCAAAATGGCCTCTTCGCCAGCATAATAGTCACCGGCAAACAAGGGGATGGAACTTCGTTGACCCCCTGGGGAAAAAGCCCAGTGGGCAAGGATGTTCCAGGTGCGCCCACCGTTGTAGGTGGCCCGGCACAACCGCAGACGGGCCGGGTCGTAGTCGAGTTGCATCAGCCCCCCGGCCACGATGGCCGGTTGCGCCGACTCGTTCCAATCCGCGGGAAACAGGACCCGGCTTAAGCCTGTGGGCACCACCGTTTGGAATTGATAATTGGCTCCTGAGCGATTGTCGAAGTCACGGCAGCCCTGATCATCGGTATTTTCAAACCATATCTCCAGCCACTCGGCCTCTTCGCCCACCGCGAAGGTGCTCGACAGCAAGTTGCCGGAAGACCCCATCACCCTTGACGTCAAAGTACCAGAAGGCTTTTCACGCAAGTGAACGATGATGCTCCAGGCGCCGGCGTGACTGCCGCGGCAACCCGCAAGTCGATTGGGATCGTATTCAACCCGCAGCCGGCCTCCGGCGAACAGAGGCGGATTGCTCAAAATCTGGTTGCCATCAGCCCTGAAGCTGAGCGTGGACTCGTGATCCAGTTCGAGGGATACACTCTGGTCGGTCCAGTCATCCAAATGGCCGAAAGTTTGGTCCGAATCAGCGGCGCCCTGGCAGGCCACCACCAGGCTCAGGCCCAGCATCCCCAACAAGCAACCGATAAAATGGGTACGATTCATGGTCATTCCTCCGGCTCGCATACTGCACCGCCAATGGACACACAACGTTCCGCTCGACAAATCAGACCTCGAACACAGCCCCAGTTATGCAAAGCACAGTTCTCGCCGACTTGTAGACGGGGCTGGCAGAGTTCATCCCGACAGAATAACTCGGGCAAGCACCTGCTGTCCTGACTGCAATTCTGGCCTTGTTGAGCCAGCGCTACACAAGTCGGCGTGATGGCCTGGGTGTCACACCAGGCCTGATCGCAGCTGTACTCTTCACAGGGCTCACCCGCAGCCGGCGCCGGCAGGCAGGTGCCGCCGGAACATAGCAGGACCGGACCAGCCGGCTCGTAGCACTCCGAGCTGTCCTGGCATACCGCCCCCTCCTGGCCGGGCACGGCGCACAGGCCAGGTCCATCGCTTTGTTCCTGTTTGCAGAAAAGCCCGGGGAAGCATACGCGGGCATCGGGTCCACAGACCTCGCCCGTCAATCCCAATTCAGCGCAGCGCCAGCTTGAGTTGTCGGTGCCGGACATGCGGCACAACAAAGGCCATGCGCAAAACCCTTCCGGGCAAGCATCTCCAGGATTTCCAGGCAAGGCCATACATACCCCTTGCCAACACAAGCTGCCGTCAGCACACACCTGGCCGCCCGAACAATCCGCATCCAGGCCGACCACGGGCGCGCAGGTGCCGGGACATAAGTCTGAGAATCGACAAACTCCACTTAGACACTCGAAGCCGGATACGCATGGGCTCTGGTCCGCCTGCATGCTCGCGAGCACTTGACCGCAGGCGGTTTGGCCATTGAGGTCTCGCCCGGCGTGATCGAAATCCTGACAGTCGAGAAGGGCCATCTCAGCCAAACAGGCATCGGCTTGGGCAGGAGAGTACGCGATCCAGCCCAAGGCCTCCATGTCCACCAACAGCGCATCGGCACACCAGCCGCGACTGCCCTCGAGGCAATCCGCCAAGGGAGCCACCGCCTGGCCCGGGACCGGACAGCGCCGCAGAAAGTCGCAATAGGCCTCGGTCAAGCTTTGGCAATAATTCGCCAGGGGGATAAGACTCCCGTCTCCTCCGGCATCCTCTCCTCCGGCATCGATGCCCGCGTCGAGGGCCGCATCCAAGCCTGCATCCGCGCTCTGCCCACCGCCACCACATGCCATGACGAAAACCGTCAGCATGGACAGCAACAGGCTCTTTGACAATTTGCCCATCAGGCCTCCTATGGATCTTCAGATGTAAAACGGGGCGATCCTAGTCCCAGAAGGCATATTTGTCACGTGGGATTCTAGAATTCTCGCACCCTCCGTCCCCCAAGTCTTCGGAAGTGCCTCGGGACGAACTGGAGCATCAGCTTCGTCGCTATCGTCGACAGGTCTGCTAGGGCAAGCGCATCGCGGTAACCGCCTTGAGGTG
>JAUVAM010000082.1 GCA_030591745.1 Deltaproteobacteria bacterium | reverse complement strand
TCTGACGGCAGTGGTGTCGATCAAGCTCATGAACCCACAGTTCGAGGGCCAGACCAAGACAAAGTTGGGCAATTCGGACGTGGAGGGCGTGGTCAAGACCATTGTTTACGAGCAACTCACGGCCTATCTGGAGGAGACCCCCCAGGTAGCCAAAACCATCTGCAACAAAGGGATTCAGGCTGCCCGGGCTCGTCATGCCGCCAGGCGGGCTCGCGACATGGTGAGACGCAAGGGCGCCCTGGACGGCTTCAGTTTGCCAGGCAAGCTGGCCGACTGCCAGGAAAGGGATCCGGCGAAAGCAGAAATATTTTTGGTCGAGGGCGACAGCGCCGGCGGCAGCGCGAAGCAAGGCCGGGACAGGCGCAATCAAGCGATTCTGCCGCTGCGGGGAAAAATCCTGAATGTAGAGAAGGCCCGCTTTGACAAGATCCTGAGTTCGAACGAAATCACGAACATGATCACTGCCTTTGGATGCGGTATCGGCAAGGAAGACTACAATCCGGAAAAGCTCCGCTACCATCACGTCATCATCATGACCGACGCCGATGTGGACGGCAGCCACATCAGGACCCTGCTTCTGACTTTTTTCTATCGGCAGATGGCAGAGATCATCGAGAGCGGTCATCTGTACATCGCCCAGCCTCCTCCTTTCCGCATCAAGCGTGGCAAAGAAGAGGTTTACATGAAAGATCAGCGGGAACTCGATGAACACTTGTTGGAAAATGGCGTAAACCAGACAACAGTGCAAAGCACCGGCAATGGCGCCAAGCCCATCGAGGGAAGTCAGCTGAAGGATCTCTGTCGAGATCTCTTGCGCTACCGTGGCATCTTAGATCGCATGTCCAAGCAGCGGGACGCCCGCCTTATCGATGCCCTTGTCATGGCCACCGACATGGATGTATCCATGGTGGAGGATAAGGAAGAACTGACCAGGCGCGTCGAGAGTATTTCCGATTACCTGGAGCGCTTTCACCCCGAGGTGCTGCCTCTCCGTCCGACCCTGGAAGATGACCCCAAGTACTCAGGGTATCGTTTGATCATCGAGACTCATCATCAGGGCAGCCGAAAGCAAACTGTATTGGATCGGGATTATCTTTCTCGCCCGGATTTTATACAGCTACGCAAGCTCAAGGAGCGTTTCGCGGCCCTGGGGACGGGGCCTTTCTTGGTCGCTTCCAAAGGAGGGCAGCAGGAAGTGCAACGCATAGAGGAAGTGCTGGACCGGGTATTGGCCGCCGGCCAGAAGGGCTATACCGTTACACGCTACAAGGGCTTGGGTGAGATGAACCCGGACCAGCTTTGGGACACCACCATGAACCCGGCCACCCGGACCTTGCTGCAGGTGCGGGTCGATGATGCGGTTGCGGCCGACGAAGTTTTCACCATGCTGATGGGTGATCAGGTCGAGCCTCGGCGAGAGTTCATCGAGCAGAATGCTCTGGACGTAACCAACTTGGACATATGAACGCCTTGATCCGGACTGCGTTTTTGGGGCTGGGCCGCTGTTTGCCTGAGCGGGTGGTGACCAACAACGACTTGAGTCAGTGGATGGATACGACCGACGATTGGATCGTCGACCGCACGGGCATTCGTGAGCGTCGCTGGGTGAGCGAGGACTGTGGCGGTAGCGATTTGGGGGCCGAGGCTGCCCGGGAGGCCTGTGAGCGTGCTGGCGTGCCGCTGGCCGAGGTCGATTGCATCATCGTGGCGACCTTGTCCTCGGATCATGCCTTTCCGGGGACGGCTTGTTTCATGCAGGCCAAGCTGGATTTGCCCGGGGTGCCGGCTTTGGACATCCGCAACCAGTGTTCTGGTTTTCTTTACGGGCTGAGCGTAGCTGATGCCTGGATTCGTTGTGGTACCTATCGCCGCGTATTACTTGTGGGTGCCGAGGTGCACTCCACGGGTCTGGATATTTCCACCGAGGGCCGGGACGTAGCCTGCCTGTTTGGTGATGGGGCCGGAGCGGTGCTTTTGGGGCCAGCGGAAGAGGACGGTTTGGACCGAGGCGTTCTGTCGGTGCACCTGCATGCCGATGGGCACCACGCCAAGGATCTGTGGATCGAGGCGCCGAGCTCGCGTACGGTGCCGCAACGCATCACGCCAGAGATGTTGGCTGAGGGCAAGCAGTTCCCCAAGATGCGCAACCGCAGGGTCTTCACTTCGGCTGTGCAGAAAATGCCCGAGGTGATCCGCGAGGCCTTGGCTCATAACAAGATCGGGCTGGAGCAAATCAAACTGGTGGTGCCTCATCAGGCCAACCAGCGCATCACCGAGGCCGTGGCCAAGCAGCTGGGCCTTTCCGACGAGATCATGTTTTCCAACATCGAATTTTTGGGCAACACAACGGCCGCATCGATTCCTTTGGCGCTCTACGATGCTGAACAGCAGGGCCGCATCAAAGCGGGCGATCTGATCATGCTGGCCGCCTTCGGGGCCGGCTTCACCTGGGGCGCATCTCTCTTGCGTTGGTGAGGGGGGCTTACGATTGCCTGTTGGGATCGGGCATGGTGACGTCCGTGATCTTCTTATCCTGCTTATCCTGCTTATCTTGTTTATCCTGTTTATCCTGCACCACCCCTTCCGGGTTCTTCCGCTTGCCGGTGATCTCGTCCCAGGATTCCCTGTGGGGCGTTTGACCCGCCTGGTGAACGAAGTCGAGCTGCAAAGGTTCGAAGAGATCGCGCTGGGCCATGGGCAGTTGTTTGATACGGGCCAAGAGATCGCTTCGCCGGAGGTAGATCTCTTCTCGTCGTCCGCTCTCGTGTTCTACCTTGAGACAGAGTTCGGCCGGGGCAGGGGAGCGCTTGTGTATCTCGATGATCGTGGGCGCCAGATGCCGCACCACCCGATCGATGAGATCCGTGGTGCGCCGGCTGGAAACCACGTCTTCCTCATCGTTTTCAAGGTGGATATGCTCTAAGTTCCCGCGAGCCTGAAAGAGTTGCAGCAGGTGTGGGGCGATGGTCTGGCCAATTTGCCTGAGTTGTCCGCTCAGCATGTTGTCGATGAGATCCGGATCGACGGGCAAAAGCTGGCCTTCTTCGTCCGCGCGCCAAAGTTGCAAAGTGCTGGCTTTATCTTTTGGGATGCGCAGCAGAAGATGCTCTTTGGCCTGTGCTCCGCGGCGCTGGAAGCGCAGATCCAAGTACTGATCGCTATCCTCGCCAGCCGTGAGCAGCGCTTCGTCTAAGCGAATGGTGTCGATAACCCTTTCTTTTTTTAACCAGGCCTTCTTGGTGCCCACGGGCAGATCCAGGCGGTCGCCGCAAAGCTCAAGTCCCCGCCTGGGGCTGGAGAAAAAATCCGAACTCGAGGGCTTCAGGGCGTAGTGGCTTTTCAAGCCGACCACGTCTTCCACGCGTGCCCAGGCCTCGTAGTACTTGGCTTCGGGGTCCAAACTGAAGCCGATGCGGTGGCTGGTCACCGGGATGCCGCTGTCGACGAAAAGGCCCTGAGTAGCGTGCGCATGTTCTGTCGCCTTTTGTCGATCAATGAAAGGTTGGCCTGGATGCCAACATTCACTTTGGCGACAAAACGCTTCCGGCCCTCTTCAATCCAGGTAGCCGATTGGGCGCGCAGGCCTTCGGCCAGCACCCCCACAACATTGTCGTCCGCCTGGGTTTTGGATGCGCTCTCGACGGAAGCGTCCACCAGCTTTTCGAATGCCAGGATGTGACTACTGGTCTCGGCCATGAACGTCTTGTCCGACTCGATACCGGCCAATAAGCGCTCAACCTCACCGTCCGTGCGCAAGACCTCTGTCGCCATGTCCACGTAGCGCTGGAGCAGGTCGAGGGTGTTGTCTTGTCGAGGAAAATCACTCAGATCACCGTAAAGATATCGCATGATCATGATGCTAGATCCGACAGGGGCAAAAGGTCAAGCTTATGCTTGCCTAAGTGGGTGGTTTATCAGGTGAAATCTCCTGTTATCCAAGGGCTTTTTCGTTGACAAAAGACCCGGCTCAATGCTATTGCTGAGCAGCGATTTTAAGTTCCATTTCCGGGCGCTTATGTGCTCCGAGGGATGTCAAAAAACATGGTTGAAACCACCTCTTCAATCGGTCCACCCCAGGTCAACATAGAAGACGAGATGCGGGCATCATATCTGGATTACGCCATGAGCGTGATCATCGGTCGTGCCTTGCCGGACGTTCGAGACGGACTCAAGCCGGTCCATCGCCGCATCCTCTATGCCATGTACACCGAGGGGTTGCTGCACAACCGCAAGTATTCTAAATGCGCCGGCGTGGTCGGGGAAGTGCTGAAGAAGTACCACCCCCACGGCGACGCCGCTGTTTATGACTCCCTGGTTCGCATGGCCCAACCATGGAACCTTCGCTATCCCCTGGTGGACGGACAGGGCAATTTCGGCTCCATCGACGGCGATCCGGCTGCTGCATACCGCTACACGGAAAGCCGGATGGAGAAGATGGCCGAGGAGTTGCTGAAGGACATCGAAAAGGACACCGCGGATTTTATACCCAACTTCGACGGCGCAACCGAAGAGCCGACCGTCTTACCCTCTCGTTTGCCCAACCTTTTGGTTAACGGGTCCACCGGCATCGCAGTGGGCATGGCCACCAACATCCCGCCCCACAACTTGCGAGAGATCATAGACGCGGCCATCCTTTTGGCGCGCAATTCGGATACGAGCATCGAAGAAGTGATGAAGTTGGTGCCCGGACCGGACTTTCCCACCGGTGGCATCATTTACGGCAAGGAGGGCATCAACCAGGCCTACCGCACGGGTCGGGGTATTGTGTCGGTGCGGGGAAAAGCCGCCATTGAGGTGCACCCCAAGACCAACCGGGCCTCCATCATCGTTACGGAGATTCCTTACCAGGTCAACAAGGCCCGGCTCATCGAGCGCATCGCCCTTTTGGTGCGGGACAAAAAACTGCAAGGCATTTCCGATGTACGCGATGAGAGCGACCGGGACGGCATGCGGATGGTCGTCGATCTGAAGAGAGACGCCGTGCCCCAGGTGGTGCTGAACCAGCTTTTTAAGCACACGCCTTTGCAAAATTCCTTTGGCATCATCATGTTGGCCATCGTGGGTGGACAGCCTCGGGTCCTGAATCTGAAAGAAGCCATCGGGCATTACATCGACCACCGTCGAGAAGTCATTCGGCGCCGCTGTGTTTTCGAACTGGAGCAGGCGCGGGCCCGAGCCCATATTTTGGAAGGTTTGCAGATCGCCTTGGACCACATCGACGAGGTGATCAAGATCATCCGCGCATCCAAAGAGCCGGCCGTCGCCAAGGCGGGCCTCATCGAGCGCTTTGAGTTGAGCGCCATACAGGCCCAGGCCATTTTGGACATGCGCCTGCAGAAGTTGACGGGCCTGGAGCGGGAAAAAATCGCTGCGGAGCTCGCGGCCCTGCGCACGGAGATCGATCGACTGGCGGCCATCCTGGAAGACGTGGCCAAGCTGATGAACGTGGTCATCGAAGAGCTGGAGGAAGTTCGCGAGGCTTATGGCGACGAACGCCGCACCGATATCGTGGTCTCGTCGGAAGAGTTGAGCATCGAAGACTTGATCGCCGATGAAGAGCAGATGGTCACCATCACTCATGCAGGCTACATCAAACGCACGGCCTTGAACTTGTACCGGCGACAAAAGCGGGGCGGCAGAGGGCGCACGGGCATGAAGGCCCGGGACGAAGACTTCATCGAGGATGTCTTCGTGGCTTCGACCCACAGTACCATCATGGTGGTGACTCAGGCCGGGCGAGCCTACGCCCTGAAGGTTCACGAAGTGCCGGAGGCCGGGCCAACGGCCCGGGGCACGGCCATTGTGAATCTGGTGCGCTTGAGGCCCGACGAAGCCGTGGCGTCCATTGTACCCATCGATAGTTTTGAACAAGAGGCCGAGGCTTTCCTGGTCATGGTCAGCATTTCCGGCAACATCAAAAAGACTGCGCTTTCGGCCTACGCCAACATCAATGTTTCCGGCATCATTGCCATGGGCGTGGACGACGGAGACGGCATCATCTCTGCCGTCCTGACTACGGGCTCACAAGAGCTCATGATCACCAGTCGCCAAGGGATGGCGGTGCGCTTCCGCGAGCAAAACGTGCGCGGTATGGGCCGTACCGCACGGGGTGTGCGTGGCATCAAGCTTCGGGAAGACGATGCCGTGGTGTCCATGGAGGTGGTCAATCCCGGCGCCACGATTTTGACCGTAACCGAACTCGGTTATGGAAAGCGTACCGAGCTGGACGAATATCGCCTGACCTCCCGAGGCGGTGTGGGCGTCAAGACCTGCCGTATCACCGATCGCAACGGCCCCGTGGTAGACAGCATGCAGGTTTCTGCCGATGACGACATCATCATGATCACCGATGGCGGTATGGTCGTTCGCACCCAGGTGGGCGGTGTGTCCATCATGGGTCGTGATACCCAGGGTGTGCGGGTGATCAACCTGAAAAAGGGTGAACACCTGGTGGGCCTGGCTCGTCTTGCCGAGCAAGAAGAGGAAGAAGGCGAAGAGGGGGCAGAAGACAAGCAGGGCAAGACCGGCGCCGAGACAGAAGGTGGAGACGAAGAAGCATGAGCGCAGGGCGCGCATTGGCGGCCCTTGCTTTGGGCGCGGCCCTTTTGGCTGGGTTTTTGGTCCCGGCCTGCGTTGAGAATGACCTGGAGGCCCGCTTCGTCGAGGGGCTTGATCTCATCTATGAAAATCGTTACGCCGATGCGGAGGGGCATTTTCTGGCCTTGAGCCGTGAGATGAGCCGAAGCAAGCAGCCTGACGCATTTGCTTACAGGGCTCGGTCTTTGTACCAAGTGGGGCGCCTGGATCATCTCTATCTGAACCATCCACGACGGGCCGTGAGCAGATTGCGTGAGGCCATCAAGATCAATCCTCAGGCTGACTTTGCTTTTGATGCCCGTCAGCGGATTGCAGGGATTTTTTTGGATCAAATCGGGGACTATCGGGCCGCGGCCTTGGAGTTTGAGCGCCTGGTGCACGATTTTCCCGAGCGCTCGGATGCGGATCGCTACCAATACCGGGTCGCCCAGTGCTATTTTCTGCTCAAGGATTATGACCAGTCTCGCACCGAGGCTCGAATTTTACTCAATCGCTGGTCCAACGGGAGATTTCAGCACGAAGCAAGGCTGCTCCTCGCCAACGCCTATTACCTGGAGGGCAAGCTGGAGGAGGCAGCCAAGGCGCATGAGCAGCTCCTTGCCGCCAGCCCGAAGGACTCGGTTATGGCCCGCAGCCACTTTGAGATGGGCATGTGCCACCAGGAGTTGGGCGATACGGCCAATGCCGAGAAGGCCTACCTGGCGGCGCTGAAAAACCATCCGCGACCCGATTTGGTGCAAATGCAGCTTGCGGCCCTGCGGAAACAAATTGCCCAGGCGGAAGATCCCGCCAAGCCCCTGACCTCTCCTACCGCGGGCAAGGTTTTTGTTCCCAAAACCAAAACCAGACCCAAATCCAAAACTGAGCCCAAACCCAAGACAAAGCCCAAGACGAAGCCCAAGACGAAACCCAAGACAGAAGGCAAACTCAAGACCGAGGCCAAGCCCAAGACTGAGCCCAAGACCGAGGCCAAGCCCAAGACCGAGGCCAAACCCAAACCCAAGGCCGAAACCCAGCCAGAGACCAAGATCCAGCCCAAGGTGGAGCTTCCCGCCCAAATCCCTGAAGCACCTAGCAAATCTACCTCTTCGCCCTAGGCCAAAAAAGGTTGATTCGTGAGTCAAAATAATGATAATACGCCATTATCAGAGGAGAAGAAGCCTGAACGATTCTCCTCAACGCTTCGTCAGATTGGCCCTTTTTTGAATTTGGGTAGCTTGCTGGCGGGCTGTGTTTTGCTGGGGGTGGGATTGGGATATGCGTTGGACCGGTATTTCGACACGCAACCCTGGCTTTTGCTGGCCGGCTCGATGCTTGGCGTGGGTTCCGGTTTTTATCATTTTTTCAAAGTCGTACTGAGCTATAAGGCACCTGAGGACCATGAGCGCTGAGGCAGCCAAAGCACCGGGTATGTCGATCCTGTTCGTCATGCTTGGCCTGACCCTGGCCGGATCCGGAGCGTTGATAATCTTCGACAGCGCGCTGGGGCGTTGGCCAGTGGCCGCAAGCGCGGGCTGGGGTTTGGCGGGCCTATTGGGCATGGCTGCCTGGCTGGGCGCACGCCGGGCCTTCCGCGCGGGGCCGCATGCTTTTTTCAAGATGATTTTCGGGGGCATGCTGATCCGCATGCTGGTTTTGGGACTGGCCCTTGGCCTGGTGCTTGGCTTTGACTGGCTGGATACTTATGGCTTTGTGGGTGGAATCGGCGCGGGCCTGATGGTTTTCCAGGCGGTGGAGATTATGGGCCTGAGTAAGACAAACAAGAAGCAGAATGAAGGTGGAGAACTGAAACCGGAGGTGGAGCATGCAGGTTGAAGCCATACCGGTGACCGGTAAAGAAGTCGGCGACATGATCATGGGTCACCTGCAGGACACTCCTTCTCTGTTCGGCCACAAGGTGCATCTGCCGGAGACATTCTTTGCTTTTGATGTGTTGGGCATCCACGTGAATATTGGTCTGACCCAGCATGTGGTTATGATGCTTTTGGCCGCCTTTCTGCTCCTGCTTATGGCCATCATGTTGCGAAAACGAATCGGCATGGTGCCCCGGGGGCTGGCCAATCTTGTGGAAGCTTTTGTAATTTTCATCCGGGACGAGATTGCAAAACCCAACATGGGTGAGCACGCGGCTTTGCGTTTCACGCCCTATCTTTGCACCACTTTTTTCTTTATCCTCTTTTGCAACTTGATTGGACTGGTGCCATACGGTGCCAGCGCCACCGGCAATTTGGCGGTGACCGCATCTCTGGCCTTTGTTGCTTTTCTGATGATTCAATATGCGGGCATGCGCGCCATGGGCGTCTTGGGTTATTTCAAGCATCTGGTGCCTGCCGGCGTGCCCTGGTGGCTTGCTCCCTTGATGGTGGTGGTGGAGTTAATGGGCGTGGTGGCCAAGCCCTTTGCGCTCGCCGTACGGCTTTTTGCCAATATGCTGGCCGGTCACGCGGTCATCCTGAGCCTCATTGGACTGATTTTCCTGATGGGATGGAAGATCACGCCCGTGTCGGTGGGCTTCGGCGTCTTCATCTATTGCCTGGAATTGTTCGTGGCCTTTTTGCAGGCCTACATTTTTACCATGTTAACAGCGGTTTTTATCGGCC
>JAUVAM010000520.1 GCA_030591745.1 Deltaproteobacteria bacterium | reverse complement strand
GAGGGCAGTCGCCCAGGCAGTCTCCCAGGCCATCGCAGTACTTGTCGCTGACCAGGCGCGCCTTGCCCTCGATGATTTGGATGGCACCTTCGGCACAGGCCGGTACGCAGAGGCCGCAGCCGTCACATTTTTCTTCATCGATCTGAATGATCTTTCGCTTGGCCATGCTCGATCTCCTTAAGGTTCCATCTTTTTGAAGCTTGGGCACATGTCGGCCAGGTGGGTGTTTTCCAGATAATCTCGGATTTGCGCATGCACACTTCGCAGCAGGCCGCCGAGGATGCAACAAGAGCCATCGCAGACGGGTCGGCTCAACAGGCAACCCTGCTCACCGAAGGGGCCTTCGATTGCCTCGTAGATTTCCAGCAGAGTCAACTCTTTGGCGGGACGGGCCAACTCGAATCCGCCCGAGGGCCCTCGGTGGGACCGCAGCAGCCCGGCCCGAGCCAAACGTTGCAGCACCTTGGCCATGTGGCTTTCGCTGACCGCCAGAAACCGGGCCAAGTCGCCGGCCGAGCGGGGAGCCTCGGCATTGGCCAAAAGGGTGCTGGCATGAAAGGCCAAGTTGGCGGCGTCTGATACCTTCAGCATCTTGTCTCCACATGAATTCAGGCTAACAGGTACCCGAATACCGAAATAGATGGGGGCTGTCAACAGAAAAGGACAAAGATTGTCGTTTTTTTCCGCCTCATCCCCTCGTTTGACCCCCTCTTGTCGCTGATGTTAAAATAAAGAGTAGGAGCTGAGCTGAATAGACGCTGCTCGAGAGGTGTTAAGAGACCATGTCCGAAGAACGGCCAGGCAGAAATTTCAAGCCATTGCTGGTGGCCTTGCTCATCGCGCTCTTGGTCCATGCTGAGCTGATTTTCACCGGTCTGCTGCCCGGTATGTATGGCTGGTTCGCCGATTTGGTGCCGAAGCCCAAGGTGGAGGAGAACACGGAAGTCACCTTGTTGGCCATGAGTCCCCGGGACTTTGAGGCCAATCGGCAGGTTTTGCCCAAGGTGAAGGTGGAGGAGAAAGAAGAGCAGCAGCCACCAGAGCCCGAAGTGCCGGAAGAAGAGAAAAAACCGGAAGAGAAGGATCTCGAGGGGCAGGTGGTGGACTTGGCACCCACCCCCGACAAGACCCCGCCTGAGGATGCCCGGTTTTTGTCCGAGCACAACACCCAGGTGGAAAAAGAGAGCATCAGCCGGCATCGGCGGCCGGATTACGGGGTGGCCCAACCCAGGCCCACCATCGCCGAGTCATCTCGCCGTCGGCCGGAGCCCCAGCAGGACGAAGGCTTAGATGATGTGGCCCTCTTGACCCGCAAGCAGGGCGATCAGCAGCAGGCGACCGAGTACAAGATGCCCGCCTTCGAGGTGCCCGATCTGAAGAAGAGGGACGCACTCAATTTGAAATTGGATTTGCAGATGGGCGAGTTGGCCACCTACGACGCCAGCGAAGCCATGAGCGGCAATTCGGACAAGCTCAGGTTGCAAAGAGGAGACGGCAGCGAAAAGGCCCATGAGCAGACGGGAGAGCAGGGGCAGCACGAGAGCACGGTGGCCATGTTCAGACGCCCCAGCCTCGATCAATTGGATATGGTTACCGGGGCACCCGCCAACGATCACGTTGAAGACGTGGACGAGGGCGAGGCCACACTGCTCAACAGCAAGGAGTTCAAGTACGCCACCTTCTTCAACCGGGTGAAACGTGGCGTGAGTCAGTATTGGTCGCCCAGGGTGGGCGCGGAGTACATTCGCCGTGACCCCTACGGCAATATCTACGGGGTCAAGGACCGCTACACGCTGCTCAACGTTTCTTTGGAAAAGAGTGGGGCCTTAAGCCAGGTCTCCGTGGTGACTTCTTCCGGGGTGAAGTTTTTTGACGAGGTGGCCGTGCGTTCTTTCCATGACGCCGCGCCCTTCGCCAACCCGCCGGCGGGCTTGGCCGACGCCGATGGAATCATCCGCTTTCAGTTCGGGTTTTTCTTCGAGATTGGTGACCGCGGTCGAATCCGCGCTTTTCGTTTCGACCGCCGGTAGAACTTACGCTTCAGGTTTGTAGCGCAGCACGGGTTCGCGAGCGGCTTTCGTCTCGTCCAATCGTCCGACCACGGTGCGTGTGGGGGCTGCCTTGGCTACCTCGGGGTTGGTCTTGGCCTCGTCGCTGATGGCCTTCATGGTGTCGATGAAGCGATCCAGGGTTTCTTTGGACTCGGTCTCGGTGGGCTCAATCATGATGGCCCCGTGTACGACTAAGGGAAAGTAGACCGTGGGTGGATGCACGCCATGATCCAGAAGCCGCTTGGCCACGTCCAGTGTGGTGACACCGGTTTCTTCCAGATGCTTGTCCGAGAAGACCACCTCGTGCATGGAGGGTGTTTTGTAGGGTAGATCGTAGGTGGACTCCAGTCCGGCTCGTACATAATTGGCATTGAGCACGGCCATTTGGCTGGCTTGCTTCAGACCGGCTGCGCCCATCTCGCGGATGTATGCAAAGGCCCGGACCATGACGGCGAAGTTGCCAAAGAAGGACTTGACCCGGCCGATGCTTTGGGGCCGGTCGTAGTCCCAGCGATATTCACCTTCTTTTTCACTGATGATGGGCGTGGGGAGAAAAGGGGCCAATTTGTCGTGTACGCCCACCGGGCCGGATCCGGGTCCGCCGCCCCCGTGGGGCGTGGAGAAGGTCTTGTGCAGGTTGAAGTGCATCACATCGATGCCCATGTCCCCCGGCCTGGATACGCCCATGATGGAGTTCAAGTTGGCGCCATCGCAGTAGACCAGGCCGCCCTTGGCGTGCACGATTTCAGCGATTTCGCAGATGTGCTCTTCGAAGAGGCCCAGGGTATTGGGGTTGGTCACCATCAGCCCGGCCACATTTTCGTCCATGAGTTTTTCCACGGATTCAGGCAGGAGCACACCGTCCGGGCCGCTTTTGACTTCCACTGCTTTGTAACCCGAGTTCTTGCAAGATGCCGGGTTGGTTCCGTGGGCCGTGTCGGGGACGAGTATTTTTTTCCGCGGATTGCCCTGGGCCTTATGATAGGCCCGGATCAGCTTGATGCCCACGAGTTCGCCGTGGGCGCCCGCCGCGGGTTGCAGGGTGACTTGGGCAAAGCCGGCGATTTCCGCTAAGTCCCGGCCCAACTCATAAATTAGGCGCATGGCACCCTGGGCGTGGGCCTCGGGGGCGTAAGGGTGCAGCAGACCAAAGCCCTCCAAGCGAGCGGCCTTTTCGTTGACGCGTGGGTTGTACTTCATGGTGCAGGAACCCAGCGGGTAAAATCCTGAGTCAATGCTGTGGTTCCAAACGCTCAGGCGCGTGTAGTGGCGCACCACCGTGGGCTCGTCGACCTCGGGCAGCTCGGCTGCTTCTTTGCGGCGCAGACCCTCGGGAATGGCGGCTTCGGCGTTTTTCTTGTCGCCGAAGGCCTTGGGCAAGCTGTAGCCGATGCGGCCGGGCACCGAGCGAGTGAAGATGGGTGCCTCAGCGTGGACCAGGCCACTTTTTCCGGAACTTTGATTCGTCATGGCTTGGCTCCTTTCAGACCGTTAGTGCTTCTGCGTAGCGTTCCACTTGCTCGGCGTCGTTGAGCTCGGTGACGCAGAGAAGCAGGTGATCGTTGAGTTCGGGATAGAATCGTCTGAGCGCAAGGCCGCCGACGATGCCAGCTTGGTCCAGGCGCGTTAGTGCGGCGTCCACGCCGCCGGGTACCTTCAGGACGAACTCGTTAAAATAAGGAGCGGCGAAGGCCAAGTCCACACCTTCAATTTGGGTCAGACGCT
>JAUVAM010000103.1 GCA_030591745.1 Deltaproteobacteria bacterium | reverse complement strand
TATCTGGATCGCGGCACCTTCTTGGACATGATGTATATGCCCGACGCCATCAACGCCGCCATGGATTTGATGGAGGCCGATGGGGACAAGCTCAAGCACCGCAATGCTTTCAACGTGTCGGCCATGAGTTTCGATCCCGAGGGCATTGCGGCGGTCATTCGCAAACACATCCCCAAGTTTTCGATGGACTACGATGTGGACCCGGTGCGACAAGGCATCGCCGAGACCTGGCCCAACAACATGGATGACTCGGCGGCCCGTGAAGAATGGGGCTGGAAGCCTGCGTTCGACCTGGAGAAGATGAGTGAGGACATGTTAAAGGTGCTGGGCGAGAAGCACGCCAAGGGTGAGTTGTAAAGTCTATCTGTTCAGTCTGCGATCAAGGGCCTTGAGCACAAGCGGTGCGGCCAGAAGCGCCAGGCCGGCTGAAAAAAGGGTGTCGGTCAGGAAATGACTGCCGTAAACGATTCGGCCCCAGGCCACCCCGCCACCGTAGACCATCACGAAGGCCAGGCTGAGCCAGCCGGCCAGGGTCTTGCGCATGGCAAAAAAGAAATAGGGTAAGGGCGCACAGACGAAGGCCATGGCCGTGTGCCCAGAGGGGAAGGACTTGCCGGCACCGATGCCTGCTGGAATCCAGAAGGGCGTATAGTTGGACAAGTTCGGGTCCAAGTGAGCAAAGCGAACCCGGCCCCAGAAATACTTGATGAGCGCGGTCACGATGCCTGCTTGAATGGCGGCAAGAATCAATACGGACCAAGCCAGGGGACGGTAAATTCGCCAGCCGCTTTCAGGATGGCGGGCGGTGTTGACGAGCAGAAACACGCCGCTGAGGACCAGGGCCCAGCCGGGCCATTCGCCAAAGCGGGACACCAGCCAACCGAAGTCGCTTTCCGTATTGACCACGGCCAGGCTCAATCGCAGGTCCGAGGGGCCGGCCAGGGCCATGGCCGCCGTCCAGAGCAGGGCCCCGGCCGTCCAGACCAGCCAGAAGCGCATGCTTGTACTCATGCCCTGGCCCCAAACAGACTTGTGCCGATGCGTACCCGGTTGGCGCCTTCTTCGATGGCTACGGCATAGCTGTCGCTCATGCCCATGGACAAAAACTGCAGATCAGCACCGGGCAGGTTCATGCCGCGGAGGCCATCGAAGAGCTCGCGAGTTAGTTGGAAGTATGGGCGCATGGACTCGGCTTCTTCCAGGAAAGGACCCATGGTCATCAGGCCTTGCAATTTAAGGTGCTGGCACTCGCAGATGTCTTGCGCCAGTTGTTTTACGCTATTTGGTTCCGCACCGTGCTTGTTGTTCTCTCGGCCCGAATTGACCTCGATAAGCACAGGCAAGCGTTTGCCCGCCTCGCCTGCTGCTTTGTCCAAGGCACGGGCCAGGCGCAGACTGTCGACGGTTTCCACCATGTCGAAGAGTTCGACCGCGAGTTTGGCTTTGTTGCGTTGGAGGTGCCCGATCATGTGCCATCGCACGGGTCGCCCAAGTGCATCGACTGCTGCCTGGGCTTCTTGAACATAGTTATGGCCGATGATGCATACGCCTGCATCAGCGGCGGCCTGTAGTTCCTCTGGCTGTCGGGTTTTGCCGGCGGCCACCAGAGTGACGTGTTCGGGAAGGATGCCTAAGATCTCGGTCACGTTTTGGTGGATGTGTGTGAACATGTCCGGCAGTGTATCGTTGCCAGGTCTTGGTTTCAACGAGGTGGACGGCCTGTTATGCTTTGCTCTTCAATGGGAGGCCGGCCAATGGAATTGCACCATGTGGATACCGAAGATGGTTGGCGCTTGCGTCTTTTTCGTTTTCCAGGCGACAAGCCGGTTTTGTTTGTGCACGGCATGGGGGCCAATCATCACAACTTCGATCTGAATGAGCGCCATTCCCTGGCCCGTCATGTAGCCCAGGCGGGATATGATTGCTGGGTGGTGGAACTCCGTGGACGGGGCGAGAGTCGAAAAATTGAGGGCAAAGGGGATGACTGGGATTTCGAGGATTTTTTGAATCAGGATCTGAAGGCTTGCCTGGCGACCCTGGCACAGCACAATCCCGGCCCGGTGCATTGGGTGGGTCACAGCATGGGGGGCATGCTGGGTTTGGCGATGGCCGCGAGCGAGATGGCCGATTCCCTGCGATCCTTAACTTTGTTCGGCACACCCTTGGGGTTTAGTGGTCAATGGATGCTCAAAGCCTGGGGTGCCATGGCCCAGGTGCACCGGGTCCTGCCTACCATGGACCAGGAGAAGTGGGGACGGCGAATGCTGCCCTTGGTCAGGCGAAACCGAAAGGCCGTTGATTTTTTCCTGCGCTTCTTGGCCAACCCGGACAATGTGGACGAGGAGACCAGTCTGGATATTTTCGAGAAGTTGGTCACCAATGAAGCCCCTGGCATCATTTTGCAATTTTCCGATTGGGTGCGATCCGGTCATGTGCGGTCCAGAAACAAGCAAGTGGATTACACCGAATCCCTTGGCCGGGTGCGGACGCCCGCCTTGTTCATCAGCGGCGTGCAGGATCGCATGTCTCCGCCCTCAAACACCCGACGCTGGATGAATCGCCTGGCTTCCAAGGAAAAGCGATTGATCGAGCTTTCCGTCAAGACGGGGTTTTCCGCGGACTACGGCCATGGAGACCTCCTCGTGGGTAAGCGCGCACCCGAAGAGGTTTATCCCTTGGCGGTCAACTGGCTACGTGAAGTGGACGAGCAGTTGAAAATCAGCTGATCTCGGATTCCGCGATGGCCTCGAGTTCCGCGGGCGTTGCTTCGCCCAGCAGGCCAAGGAATTCGTTTTCATCGATGATGGCCAGGGGAGCACCCGCATCGATCATCGCTTCGGCTTTGATTTGTTTTGGCTTTTTTTCTCCGCCGTAGAGCGGGGAGTTCTCATTGCCCACCACCAGATAGTCCAATTCCGGTGCCAGGGCGGAGGGGCAGATACCGCCCTTTGATTCCACCATGATGCGGGCTTGATCTCGGGTCATCGATGAGAGTTTGCCCACAAAAACGAATGAAGTGCCCTTGGGAATGATCATGTCGTCCTCCACATTGGCTGCTGATTCACTCATTGTACGGTCGCTTGGCCAAGGCGTCAACGTCATCAAGCCCAATCGTTGGATGTTCTTGACTTTGGGTGTTTTCTGGCCAAAGATCGGCGATGTATGCACAATCGATTCTCGCAGACAATTTGCTCGGCTTCTGCCTTGACCCGTGTTTCGGCTGCACTCCTTTTATTGGTTTTGGCAGCTGACGTGGAGGCGCGGGTGGCTGTGGTGGTCCATGGGGCGGATGGTTTCAGTCTCAGGCCTGCTGCGTATTTCGAGCATTTGGCTGCCGTTCGGTGGAAATCTCAGGAGCAAGGCGAGGTCCTGGCTTCAGATGCCTTGACCATGGTGTCAGAGGATCCGGAGCAGGAACGGCATTTTGCCCAGGCTCTTATTGCCGTAAAAGAGGGCGAGGAGGCATACGACAATCTGGAGCCAGACAAGGCCTTAGAGAGCCTCGGTCAAGCCGTGGCCGATTTTGAAAAGGCACCCTTGGTTCTGGCACGCCAGCCCAAATACTACAGGAAGGCGCTGATCTACTTGGCTGCCTCTCGTATCCTCAATGGGGATCTGGTTGGAGGACAAGAGGGTTTTCGTCGTGTATTGGTGGTTGATCCGGAAGCCCAACTGAACAAGCGTGTTTTTCCGCCGGGTATGGTGTCCATGTTTGACGCGGCGCGTCGGGACTTGGTCAGTGACGCCACCGCCATTTTGTCCGTTGTCTCCAGTCCGGAGCACGCCCGTGTTTATGTGGGTGGGATCTTTCGGGGCGTGACGCCTTGCGATGTGGACGGGCTGCCTCTGGGGCGGCATCTGGTGGGATTGCGCAAGGCCGGCTACGCTCCCTGGGCCAAGGTGGTGACCTTGCGTACGGGGCTGGATAATTCGCTGAATTGCAGGCTGGAGGTCGCGCCTGATGGCCGACGACTCCTGTCGGCGGTGGCCAAAGCAGCCGAAGAGTTGGATGAGGATCAGGCTTTGCCTGCTGAATTGGTGAGCATCGCTACCGGTGCGGGTCTCAATCGGATTTTGGTGGGTCGCCTGAGCCAAGGAGACGGGGTTCTGGGTTTGCGTCTGGGCCTTTTCGATCTGCCTTCCGGCAAGCCGCAACGGATTTACGATGGCTTGTTGCCGGGGGAGGGCGCTGCCTTCGCCAAGGCCGTGCACGTCGTGGTGACCTACATGCTTACGGGGCGGGATGATGTGTTACAATCCCAACCGAATTTGATGGCGATGAAAACTGCGACGCACGTCGATCTGCGCAGTGATGATTTTCACGACCCAGAGGATGCTACTCCTCTGGTAAAGCGCTGGTGGTTCTGGACGGCAATCGCTGCGGGTGTGGCTGCCGTGGCCACGGGTGTGACTCTGGGTGTGATGTTTTCAGAAGAGTCGCAGCCCGGCAGTCAGATTCTTCTGGAATTTTAATGCTGGGGGCGATGAAATAGAGTGAGTTGAGAGTTAGACGACGAGCGAAAGGTGAGAGGATGTCCTTGCAAAGACACAATTTGACCATGCTGTTCGCAGTGCTTATCGCGTTGAGCGTGTGGGTTTCTGGTCCAAGTTGGTTGGCTGGCGAGAGTTTGGTATCCCGTGCAGCGGCCAAAGACGCGCCACCGGCCAAACTGAAACTCGCAGGCTTCGCCTTGCCGACGGATCAATTCTCCGAGAAGGCCGCGGCTCTTTTTAACCACGTGGCTCGGGAGAACTTCGCGCGAGATGAGAAGTTCGAGGTGTTGGGCATTCGGGGAATGCTTTTCTCCGATGACGCGGACGAGCGTCTGCGGTTTATCGAGCAGGCAAACAGCGAGATGGTGTCCGGCCGGGATGAATACGACAACCTGGAGTTGGACGTGGCGGTGGAGAAACTGCAGAAAGCCGTCGATTTATACAAGAAGGCGGTTGGGCGTCTGGGCGATGGTGGTCAATATGTGGATGCCCTTTTGTTCATGGGGGCGGCGTATATTCTGTCCGGTGACGACGACTTGGGTTCACATTCTTTTCTCCAAGTGGCCTTGTTCGACAAGCGCAAGAGCTTGGATACCAAAACTTTTCCCCCCTCCATGATCGAAGTTTTCAATCGGGTCAAAGAGCGGGTGGCGTCCTCGCCCGACAGCACAGTCATGGTGCGTTCCACTCCGCCAGCGGCAGAGGTTTATCTCAATGGCGTGTTCAAGGGCGTAACGCCAATCAAGCTGACTCGGGTGGTTGAGGGCTCTCACTTCATGCGCATTGAGCGTGACGGTTACCAAAATTGGGGCCAGATTGTCAGCTTTTTCGCCACCCACGAGGAGTTGGTCGAGGCCACCTTGAAGCCTGCTTCCGGGCTGGGTGGTCAGAAGGAACGCATCAAAAAAGTTTTGGATGACCTGGAAGCTGACCCGCCTGCCTTCCCTCTGGTTAAATTGGGCGAATGGGCCGGTGCCAACCGGCTGGTCGTACTCAAGGTTACCCAGCGCAAGAATCAAATCAGCGTCAAGGCAGTGCTTGTCGGGCTCAGCCCCAGGGCGAAGATCGCCTACCGCACGGCCAATTTCGACATCACCAGTTCCAACTTTCTGGGTCGGGCCGATGCCTTTGTGTCTTCATTGTATCGCAAGGTGAAAATGCCTCCAGTCGGCGGCCTGGTCGGGCCCGGAGGCGACAAAAAGCCCAAGGACGTCATCGTCAGGACCAGCTGCAACTCCAATTCGGATTGTGCCCAAGGTGAGGTCTGCTCCGAGGAAGGTGTTTGTGTTCCCTTTTCTCCCGCAGGACCCCAGTGGTATGAGAAGTGGTGGGTATGGGCCATCGTGGGCGGAGGTGTGGCGGTCGCTACTACCGCGGGTGTGCTGACTTGGTATTTCTTGCAGCCACAGCGGGGTGCCATAGAATTTTCTTTTTGAACCTGCTGTCTAAAAGATCAGTGCCATATCGCATCCTAGCTGGAGGGTTCCCATGTTGAGCTCACTGACCCCTCGTGTTTTCTTGGCCTTGGCCCTGTGTGCCTTTTTGTCTTCTCCCGTCATGGCTGCGAAGAAGAAGCAAATCAATCGTTGCCAGGTGTTCGTGACGGGCATGTCCGACGATCTGCAGCACAAGGCCGGCGAGATGACCCAAATGGTCCGCAAGGTCATGCTTCAGGTGCCAAGGATCCAGGTTTTGGATTTGGCCGATCGCTTGAAAGCGGCAGCGCCGGCTAAGACCAAGGAGAATCTCAAAAAGGCCAAGGTCGAATTGAAAGCGGCCAAGGCAGCCATGCGTGAGATGGAATACGCCACGGTCATCGCTCACGCAAAAAAGGCTCGCCAAGCTTTCGAGAAGATGGGCGGTTATTTGGATCCATTGGCGCGATACATCGAGAGCATTTTGCTTGTCGGTGTTGGCCACGCCATGCAAGGCAATATGAAAGAAGCCAGCAAGGCATTCACGGACGTACTCTTGCTTGATTCCCATACTCGATTGCCCAAGACCAAGTATGAGGATTTCGTGCTTGATGCCTTCCGTAAGGTCCGGGCGGGACTGGCTTCCATGCCCTTGGGCAGTGTTTCCATCAAGACCACCCCGCTGGGGGCCAATCTCTACCGGAATGGTAAACTCGTGGGTGTTACGCCGGAAAGCATGGACGGCATTCCGGCGGGGCGGCACTTCTTGGTGACCAAGTTGCCCGGGTATCAGAACTGGGGTCAGGTCATCACCGTTGAGGCAGGCAATCTTTTGCCTTTGGATATCAAGTTGATTTCGGGTCAGGCGGGCAGTGGTTTTATAGTGATTGCGGAACGAGCTGCGCAGGCAGTATCAGATGATGACTTGCGCGGAGAAGTGCTTCGCTTGGGCCAGGCTGTGGGAATGGATTGGACGGTTTTTGGCCAGCTGGCCCACGATGGCGCGTCTTTGGTGCTTCGACTCTATTTGTTTGAGTACAGTCGGGCTCGCGTGGTCTACGAAGATGAGCTCGAAATGGAGGCTTCCGGTTATGGCGAGGAAGAAGACATCCGTCGTTTTGGGGTGGCCTTCATGCGCAAGGGCCTGGAGGCGCTTAGGCGCTATCGAGAAGAAGGCGATCCTTTGGCAGGTCGTTCGGGCACCGAAGATTGGTTCAAAGATGATAGCGCCGCAGCCAAGAAGCACCGCAACGACGAGGCCGCTCGGGAAGATCGAATCAAAAGTCGAGAGAACGAAAGCGGCGATCCCTTAGACGATCACGATGGAACTGAAGATTGGTGAATCGGCTAACGAACGATGGCCTTGGTGGTTTTTCCTGCCTTGATGTTTACCGTGGTGTCCTTGGATGAGCCGTCCTGGAAGCGGATGGTGATCTTGTGCCTACCGGCTGGTAATTCATAGTTGATGAGTGGCGTGGGCCGGCCGATGTCTTTGCCGTCGATCGACACCTGACCCCATGGTTTGGAGTTGAGCTTGAGCATTCCCTTGCCCACAGGCTTTGACTTACGGCGGCGTCGCTTCCGAGGCTTTTTTTTGCGTGGAGGAGAGTCGTCGCTTATCGCTGCTTTGTTCAGGCGGGCTGTTACTTTTTTGATCTTCTGCCCGTCGTAACGGATTGTGCTGCTCCATTCCTGGTCACGGCGTTTGATCTCAAGCTTGTAAATCTTCCAGGCCTTGAGCCCTTTGATCTCCTGCGGGGTTTTTCCTTGTTGCCGTTGGCCGTCCAGGAAAATCTCGGCACCCGGCGGATTGGATTCCACCTTGAGGCCGAAGAGTATTTCAACCAGCTTGATGTTTTCCTCTCGCGTTTCATTGGCCGTCAGCTGGAGATCGAATGACTTGGGCTTGTAGCCTTCTCGCTTGATGACAAACGCATGTTCCACGCCGCTGACCATGTCCGCTTTTTTGATTGGGCTTTGTTTGCCGATGGTCGCGCCGTCCATCTCCACGACGGCATCCGCGGGCTCGTAGATAAGCTCTAAGGTGGCGGGGACGAACTTCATGGCGATATCGAAAGTCTGCTGCTCATCCGCGCGAACTTCGATTTGCTCTTTGTGGTCGATGAAGTTAGGCCGTTTGGCCTCAAGGCTATGGGTTCCCTGGGTCACATCCTGAACCACGCTGGGACTGAAGTTGCCCACCATTCGACCATCCAGAAAAACTTGGGCGTCGGCGGGATTGACCTGAATGGAGATGGTTGACCCACCGCCCAGAATGCCCTGTTTCTGCAGATAGGCGAAGACGGCCAGTCCGAAGATGATGGCCGCAAGCAGTGAAAGGACCGCGATGACCATGTTCAGCTTGGAGCGCGGTTTGCCTCCCACTTCGGAGCTACCTTCGTCGGTGGCCGTGTTTTCGTTGGAGGGGAAGTCGAGCGGAATATCCCGAGGGGCCATCCGTGGGCTTTGCTGCAGCCCAGGCGGGGGGGTGTCCATCGTGGATATGTCCGTCACCGACGTGGCGGGTTCGTTCTCGTCGAAGATGCCGACGGCTTTGGCGCGAACCTTGACGGAGACCCTCTTTGGTTTCGGTGCTCCACCCGGACGGGGCCCCGAGCCCACCTTGACCCGGTTGGGGCCTGAGCCCACCTTGACCCGGTTGGGGCCTGAGCCCACCTGGGCTCGGTTGGGGCCTGAGCCCACTTTGATGCGCTTGGGACCGGAGGGGGGCTTGGCCAATGCCTCTGGCAAGGGGGGCGGTGCCGAAGCACCCGCTCTGATAGCCTCCAGTGCATCGTTTTCTCGGGGGTCAAAGACCACGGTCTGTACATCGTCGTCTTCGTCATCATCGTCTTCGCCGTCGAACAATGCATCCAGGGAGGCGGATTTTGAGAAAGGATCGGGCAGAGGCCTCGCCGC
>JAUVAM010000495.1 GCA_030591745.1 Deltaproteobacteria bacterium | reverse complement strand
GTTTTCAAATCGGGCGCGTTGAATCGGTCGATGCTTGCCTTGGGGTAGAGCATGGTTGGTACTTCGATGATCTCCTCGACCCCACCATGATCTACGTTTGTCCCCAGACCTGCGAATGGCTGCAAGGGAAAGTAGGCGCGCAGATCGACGTGCAGTTCGGTTGCGAGACGATCTGGGAACCCGAAACCTGAGAATTCTGAATTTGGTGGGGGTGCTTTTGTGAACAAGTCCGCCTGGTTTTTGATGTGCGTTCTTGTGGCCTTGCCGGCCACGCTCTGTGCCCAAAGCAAAGCGGATGCCGATCGCGAACCGCCGGGTGCGAAGGCCCTGTCGGCCGACTGCAAGGCACCCAGGGCCTTTGCCAAAGAGATCAGGCGCTTGCTGGAGGTGGCCGCCGGCCACAGCACGCATTCCAGGGCCTGCGCGGACGGACCCGGCCACCGATTTACCGTGAGCGATGTGCGGGTATGTCCAATAAAGAAAAAGAAGCGGAGCGGCGAAGTCGAGTTCAGGGCGAGCTATGTGGTGGCCGAGTTCGCCGAGGGTGACACCCGCATGTGCGGGCGCATGAACAATATCCAGGGAGATCGTCTCGACAAGGCCTCCGAGAAAAATGCCGATCCCAATTATGGCCTGCCCGATCTGTGCTCCGGTCGGCCTCGGGTTGAGCGCTTTCAAGCCCAGTTCACTTTCCGCAAGAAGAGCAAAGGAAAAAAGACCGGCATGCGCTTGTATGTGCCCTCGGCGATCCCCGGCTTTCCGCCCTTCGGCAGACCGAAGGATCCAGTCTCGCTGAAGCCCACCGCCACGGCCCTGAACAAAGAGCACAACGGTGGCTGCTACGGCAAGAGCGGGCCTTTCATCCCCAAGCGAATTCGATTTTAGCTGCAACCCAAGGTTGCGCGGATTTTGTCGGCTCGGGCCTGGGCCTTGTCTTCGTTGCAGAATTTGCCCAAGAAGATGCGCTTTTTGCCGTCGTCGATGTAGACCGTCCAGGTCTTGCCATTCTTTTGTTTTTCGACCTTGGCTTTGGCCTGCTTGGTGCGAAGTTCCTTGGCTCGAAAGAGACTGCTTTGCATGAGCCGCTTGCCCTCGCAGCGGATGCTGCGCCAGCGATAGATGGCCAGGAACAAAAGCGAGCCAGCGGCGATCATGCCGATGAGGCGGAGGACCGCCAGGTTGCCGAAGCTCGCCAGGTCGATGACGGCGGCTTCGTGCGTACCCAGGATCCCTAAGGGAATGAGGGCCAAAAAAATGATCCACCAGGGGTGTTCGGTGATGCGCTTGTGGTTCGCGTTAAAACGAAGCATGAGGCACCTATCGTTTGGTTGGCGTAATATCGAAAATACTATGGCAGGTCTTGGGCTGCTGTCGAGGTTTTCCGAAGGGCAGGGGTTTGCGTTCTTTTCAAAATTCGGCGACTGTCGATGGTGACGAAACCTAGCCCATTTGGCGGAGCAAGACATGATTAAGCAAGCCCACGATTTATCCCCGCGGATTCAGTGGTTGAGAGACTATTACTTTCAAGGCCTGGAGCGCTCCTGGAACAACGAGTTCTCGTGTTTTTCCACGGGGACGGATTGGGACATGGTCTACGACGAGTTGACTTTTTATATCGTGCCGGAGACCTACGCGTTTTTTCAGCCCTTTCGTTCCTCCATGCGAGAGGCAGCCCAGACGGTGCCGGTGGGCGCGGACTTCTGGCGGATGAGCCTGCCCGAACGGCGGGCCTGGTTCACCAAAGAGATCATGGTCAAACATTTACCCGCCGAGCTTTTGCCCGGCGATCTCCTGGCCGGGGCGCGCTTTAACCTGAGCGCCTCTCGTTGTCTTGATCGGCGCGAGGCCAAGGCCAGGGACAAGATCATACACGGTGGTTTGGGTAAAAAAGGCGTGCGCGATGCGGTCATCGATTTTCATCAGCACGGCTACGGTAACGCCGGGGCCACCAGCGGCCACCTGATCCCGGACCACGCTCGCTTGCTTCGGCTGGGCTGGAAGGGCATCCACGCCGAGATCGAGGTCAAGCAGGCGGCCTTGAGCCCCGCGGACCGGCGGGGCGACAAGGGGGCCCAGCTTCGCGCCATGCGCCTGGCCGCAACCATGCCCCGGGATTTGGCGGCTCGCTATGCGGCCTTGTGCGGAGAGTCGGCCGAGCAAGAGCCGGACGCTTCGCGCAAGACCGAGCTTTCGCAGATGGCCGAGAACCTGAAGCGAGTGGGCTGGGAGCCGCCGGAGACTTTTTGGCAGGCGGTGCAGGCATTGTGGCTCAACCACATGCTGATCATGGCCGACGAGAATTACCCAGGCCCCGGGGTCAGCTTTGGGCGCATCGATCAGTTTCTCCTTCCCTTTTGGGAGCGCTCCATGGCCGCGGGCATGGACCGGGACTTCGGCAAGGAGATCCTGCGTTGCTTCTGGGTTCACTGCAACACGGCTTACGACGCCATGATCCGGGTGGGCGCCAACCAGGGCATCACCGCCGGTTTTGGGCAACTGTTGACCCTGTCGGGTCTGGGCCCGGATGGCCGGGACATGTCCAATGATTTGACCTTCGCCATCTTGGAAGTCATCGACGAGATGAGCCCCATCTTAGAGCCCAAGCCCAACGTGCGCTTGCACCAAAACTCGCCGGACGCGCTTTTGGATAAGTTGGTGGACATGATCGGCACGAGCCAGGGGGCACCCTTTTTGCTCAACTTCGATGAGCGCTCCATGGCCGGCATGCTGCGAGAGGCCAAGCGGGCCGGTGTCGAGCATTTGATCCATCCCGGCAATGTGCATGACTACGCGCCGGTGGGCTGTTTGGAAAACACCATGGTCGGCAACGATCGTTCGGGCACGGTGGACGTGAACTTGAACCTGCTGAAGGCCGTGGAGCTCGCCTTGACCGGCGGCAAGGATTTGATTCCGGCCGTGGATCCCATCACCGACAAGGCCGCTCCCATCCGCCAGGACGGCCCAGCCACGGGTTTGGCCTCAGCACACGCCGACTGGCCAAGTTTCATGAAGGCCTTTGCTTTGCAAATGGCCTACATCGTCAAACGCAGCGTGGCCCTGTATGAACAAAGCGAGGCCGTTCGCGCCCGATTCAACCCCACACCCTATTTGTCCTGCATGGTGCGCGGTTGTGCCGACAAGGCCACGGACATTACCCAGGGCGGGGCCGAGTTGAACTTCGTCACCATCGAGGCGGTTACCTTCGCCACCACCGTCGACAGTTTGCTGGCCATAAAGGACCTGGTTTACGACGCCCAAAAATGCAGCATGGACGAGTTGGTCAAGGCCCTGCGGGATAACTGGGAGGGCCACGATGTGCTGCAGGCCTGGGCGCGACATCGGTCACCCAAGTATGGACGGGACGACGACGAGGCCGACGCCATGGCCGCCGAGGTCATGCGTTTGTGGACCGAGGAGGTCTGGCGTTATCGCACCCAGGCGACCGGCCGGCAGTTTCGGCCCGGCATGCTGAGCTGGAACTACTGGGTGGGCGACGGATACGTCATGGCCGCCAGCGCCGACGGTCGGCCCAAAGGGCAGTTTTTGTCCAACGCCATCTGCCCTTCCAACGGCGCCGACACGCGGGGTCCCACGGCCAACACCAACTCGGTGGGCCGTGCCCTGGGTGGTCGGAGCGAATCGGGAGATGGCGACTGGGGAGACTACGTGAATATGTTGCCCAACGGCGCCAGTCACACCATCACCTTTAATCCCTCTTTGCTGAAAGACCCGGAGCATCAAGCCAAGTTCAAGTCTTTCTTGCGCGGCTATTGCGAAAACGGGGGCACGGCTTTGCAGATCAACATGCTGGACGCAAGCATGTTGCAAGAGGCCCAAAAGCATCCCGAGGATTACCGACATCTGCTGGTGCGGGTCACCGGATACAACGCCTACTTCGCCAGCATCGGTCGAGAGCTGCAAGACGAGATCATCGCCAGGGAAATCCATC
>JAUVAM010000167.1 GCA_030591745.1 Deltaproteobacteria bacterium | reverse complement strand
TTCACGAATGCCTTTTCTGGCCATCTTGATTTCTCTCCGTTCCCTTTGAGTGGGTTTACTGCGCCATTTTCTTGGTGTAAGCCAGAAGCCCGCCCGCCTTGAGCATCTCCACCTGCCGCTCGGTAACGATGGGCGTGGCCGGAATCTCGGTTTTTTTGGTCACGTTGCGCACGAGCAGCTTTTTGTCATGAGCCAAATTGGAGATGTCGATCTCCAGTTCATCCGCCAGGTCTATCTGTGCGGTGTCGCATTCGACAGGCAGGATGCCGGTGTTGACCAGGTTGGCGCAGTGGATGCGTGCAAAGCTCTTGGCGAGCACAGCCTTGATGCCCAACTGGAAGGGCCCCAAGGCCGCGTGCTCCCTCGATGAGCCCTGCCCGTAGTTGTCGCCGCCCACGATGAAGCCGCCCATGATTTCCGCGGCTCTCTCCGGAAAAGTCTTGTCCTCGTAATGAAAGACAAACTTGGAAATCTCCGGCAGGTTGGACCGCAAGTGCTGCGTCATGGGTCCGGCCGGCAGGATGTCGTCAGTGGAAATGCCATCACCCACTTTGAGCAAAACCGGCCCCCCAAGCACCTCGGCAGGTGGAACCTGGCCCTTCATGGCCACGATGTTCGGACTCCGGCGGATTTCCACCCCCGGCCCTTCGGGCGCAAGCAGCAGGAGATCATCGATCACGTAATCGGTCTCTTCGAACGCAACCTCGGGCAGCTTGCGCGGATCGGCGATGTGGCCCGCCAAAGCCGAAGCGACGGCCGTCTCCACGCTGGACAGAGCCAGAAAGCCCTTATTGGTGCCGCCTCGTCCAACCCAGTTGCGGTTGACCGTTCGCAGGGACAGGTGGCCCGTGCCCGGCACGAAGCCGATGCCGATGCATGCGTTGCAGCCCGGCTCTATGAAGCGCACCCCTGCCTTGACTAAGGCTGCGGCGCTGCCATCGGCCAAGAGCATTTGCTCGACCTGCCGCGATCCGGGAGTGAGAATGCAGTCCAGGGATTTGGCCACCTGCTTGCCGCGCAACATGTCGGCAGCGATCCGCAGATCCCGGTAGCCACCGTTGGTGCAACTGCCGATGACAACCTGGTCCAGATGGGTGCCGGCCACTTCAGTCATATCTTTAACATTGTCCGGCATGCCGGTCATGGCCACCAGGGGTTCGACCTTCGACAAATCCACTTCCATGCTTTCGTCGTATTCCGCATCCGGATCAGCGGCGAGCTCGACGAAGTCCTTCTCGCGACCTTGTCGCGCCAAAAACTCGCGGGTGATCTGATCCGAAGGGAAAAGCGAGGAAGTCGCGCCGGTCTCGGCCCCCATGTTGGTGATGGTGGCCCGCTCTGGCACGGAGAGGGTCTCCAAGCCTGAGCCCGTGTATTCCAGGACATAGCCCACGCCGCCCTTGACCGAGATCTTGCGCAAGATATGCAGGATCACGTCCTTGGCTGAAACCCCCCACTTGAGCTTGCCCGTCAGCTTGATCTCCATCACCTTGGGCACCTTCATATAGAAATACCCGCCGCCCATGGCCACGGCGACATCCATGCCGCCCGCGCCGATGGCCAACATACCCAGGCCGCCGCCCGTGGGGGTATGAGAATCCGATCCCAACAAGGTCTGCCCCGGAATGCCGTAGCGTTCGTAATGCACCTGGTGGCAAACCCCATTGCCCGCCTTGGAATAGATGGCGCCAAAGTGGGAAGCCGCGGTCTGCAAGAACATGTGATCGTCGGTGGACTCGCCCTTGAAGGACAAAGAGGTGTGATCATTGTAGGACACCACCAGGGAAGCCCGGACCTTATCCAAACCCAAAGCCTCGAACTCCAACCAAGCCATGGTGCCGGTCGAGTCCTGGGTCAGGCACTGATCGATGACCAGGCCGATCTCTTCTCCGGCCTTTGATGAACCATCACCTACGTGGCTTTCGATAATCTTGGCGAACTGTGTCTTGCCCATCTTGGCACTCCCTTTGTTGGTCGACGCCGACATTGGCCTTCGTTCCAGCGGCTTGCCCAAAATTGAAAATGGTATTTCGAATAAGGAAACGAGAATCTGCAGAGGGAAAACAGGGACAGAACAACTTTCTGTCAACGATCGCGAAGCACACGATAGGAGCTGATCGAACAGCTCAACTGGCCTAGTACTTAATGTTCCATCCCTCGTCAAGCTCTATCGATACATTCCCAAAAGAAACCCATATCATATTGTTTTCTTTGCACATATTCTCTCCTTGCCGACCCCTGAAGCCTGGCGTACGATAAGGCCTTGGAGGAAAAAATGACAAAACTCTGGATCAAAAATGGAATGGTTTTCACCGGCGGGGACAAGCCCCAGGTCTTCGAAGGAGGCCTTCTGTGTGAAGGTGACAAGATTATCGCCCTGGGCCCGGACAGCGAACTCGAAAAAATCGCGGCGGGTGCCGAGGTCGTCGATGCAGGCGGCCGCATCGTCACGCCTGGTTTCATCAACACGCACATGCATCTTTACTCGACCTTGTCGCGGGGCATGGGCCTGAAGGACCCGCCCCCAAAAAACTTCAACCAAATCTTAGAGCGCCTCTGGTGGCGGCTGGACAAGGTGCTGACCCTTGAGGACCTACGCCCCTCGGCCGAGCTACCCATCATCGACGCCTTGCGGGCCGGCGTGACCACCATGATCGATCACCACGCCAGCCCCGGCGCTGTGGAAGGCTCTTTGGACGTACTGGCCGAGGCAGCAGGCAGAGCCGGATTGCGTCTGTCCACTTGCTACGAAGTCAGCGATCGGGATGGGCCCGAAATCATGAACGCGGGCATCGCGGAAAACATACGCTTCGCCAAGGCCACGGCAGGGAACCCGATGCTGCGCGGCATGTTCGGCTTGCACGCACAGTTCACCTTGTCGGATGCGTCCCTGGACGCCTGCGCTGCGGCGGCCGACGAACTCAAGCTGCCCTTCCACGTGCATGTGGCCGAGGCCAAAAGCGACGCCGAGGACGCGCGCGGCCGAGGGACCAAGGGCGCGGTCGATCGCTTGCACCAGCGAGGCTGCCTCACGCCGGGCAGTCTGGCGGTCCACTGCGTACACACGGGTCCTGATGAATGGGCGATCCTCAAAGAGGCCGACGTCTACGCCGTGCACAACCCACAGTCCAACATGAACAACGCCGTCGGGGCCGCGTCCATCGACACCATGATGGCGGCAGGCGTACCCGTGGGCATCGGCACCGACGGCATGCAAGCCGACGTACGCCAGGACATGCGGGTGGCCTTCCTCCTCGGCCACCATCGAACCGCCGACCCGCGCACCATGTGGGGCGAATTGGGCCAGGCCTTAGAAACCAATCGACGCATCGCTTCTCGCCTATTCGGCCAAGACTTAGGCCAGCTCAGCGTGGGTGCCGCCGCCGACGTGGTCGTATACGACGCCTACGCCCCCACACCCTTTTCCGCCGACAATTTCATGGGTCATTTCCTCTTCGGACTTTACGGCGCCCAAGCCCGACACGTCGCCGTAGCAGGGAAGCTACGCCTGCGCGACGGAGAAGTCTTGGGTCTGGATGCGGCGGAGGCAGCAGCCCGCGCCCGCGAGCTGAGCCCCAGTCTATGGGAGCGATTCTAAGACTTCTAACGCCTTGACCCGCCCCTGACGCGGTGTTAGCGTTTTTTCCTACGATTCAACCCCTTGGAAGGAAAAACCCATGAAGACCATCATCGAGCCCTTCCGCATCAAAACCGTTGAGCCCATTCGCATGACCACCATAGACGAGCGCCGCAGGCTGCTCGAAGAGGCTCACTACAACTTGTTCAATCTCAGGGCCAAGCACGTGCTCATCGATCTCTTGACCGACTCGGGCACCTCGGCCATGAGCCAGGAACAATGGGCCAACATCATGCGCGGCGACGAGAGCTACGCCGGCAGCCGCTCGTTCTATGAACTGGAAGAGCAAGTCAAGGCCATCTTCGGCTACGAGCATCTGATCCCTACCCACCAGGGCAGGGCAGCCGAGCGCATCTTGTTTTCCATCGTGCTCAAAGAAGGCGACGTGGTGCCCAACAACAACCACTTCGACACCACCCGGGCCAACATCGAATACCAGAAAGCCGAAGCCCTGGATCTGGTCATCGACGAGGGAAAGGTGCCGAGCCTGGAGCATCCCTTCAAGGGCAACCTGGACACGGACAAACTGGAAGCGACCATTCAGGAACACGGCAAAGATCACATCCCCATGATCATGATCACCGTGACCAACAACTCAGGCGGCGGCCAGCCGGTGAGCATGGCCAACATCAAGGCCGTGAGCAAAATTTGTAAACGCGAGGGCATCCCCTTGTTCCTGGACGCCTGCCGATTTGCCGAGAACGCCTTCTTCATCAAGGAGCGAGAGGCCGGCTACGCAGACAAGACGCCCCTGGCCATCGCCAAAGAGATGTTCTCTTATGCCGACGGCTGCACCATGAGCGCCAAGAAGGACGGATTGGCCAACATCGGCGGCTTCATCGCCATGAACAACGAAGACTGGGCAGCCGAGGCCCGCAACATCTTGATTCTGACAGAAGGCTTCCCCACCTACGGCGGCCTGGCGGGACGGGATCTGGCAGCCATCGCCCAGGGCCTCGTGGAAGTGCTGGACGAGGACTACCTGCGTTATCGCATCGCCTCGACAGCTTATTTGGGTGATCGACTGGCAGAGATGGGCGTACCCACTGTTCGACCCGCCGGCGGCCATGCCGTCTTTATCGACGGACGCGCCATGCTGGAGCACATCCCGCCTAAACAATTGCCGGCCCAGGCCCTTTCCTGCGCCTTGTACGAACATGGCGGCATCCGCTCGGTGGAAATCGGCACGGTTATGTTCGGCAAGACAGACCCGATCAGCGGCAAGGAACTACCCCACTCCATGGACCTGGTGCGCCTGGCCATCCCCCGCCGGGTTTACACCCAAAGCCACATCGACTTCGTGATTGAAGTAATCAAGGACCTGAACGACAACAAGGAAAAAATTCACGGCCTGGCCTTCACATACCAGGCGCCTTTCCTCCGCCACTTCACGGCCAAGTTCCGCCCGGGTCCATGAGCCAGAACACTCAATTCACACCCAAGCTCGAGGCCGAGACCCCGGGTGTGCTGCAGGTGGACAGCCTGCGACACATACTGGTGCATCCGGATCTCTTGGGCGAAATCCAAAAAGGCGTAGAAGATCGCCTGGGGGCCAAGGCGGGCGAGTTCCTGTATTCCGCGGGCGCCTACTGGTCCAGCGCCATCGCCCGGCGGCTCAAAGCAGCCTCGGTCATCGATGAACAAGAGTTGCTGTTGCTCTTTTGCTCCCACGCGACCGAGATGGGCTGGGGGCGCTGGCAACTGGAAGGATTTTCCGCCGACGACAAGAGGCTCATGATCCGGGTACAACATTCACCGGCCGCGTCAGCATACGGCGAAAGCGATTTGCCCGTCTGCCATTTGCTGGCCGGGGCGGTCTCGGGCCTGGCTGAGTTCTTGCTCAACATGCCCTGCGCCTGCAACGAGTCAAGCTGCGCGGCCCAGGGTGGGCCTGACTGCCTCTTCGTGGCCCAGGGCCAGGAACTGGCCGGCGGCGATGGCTGGGAATGGTGATCCGAACGAGCAGGAGAGAATGCCCATGAACGAAGCCAAAGCAAAAATCCTCGTGGTCGACGACGAACAAGACATCCTCGTCTTATTTAAGCGGCTGCTCGAAGCCAAGGGCTTCGAAGTGCAAACGGCCTCCAACACCATGGGGGCTGGTTACTTGCTGGCCGACTTCTCTCCCGATCTGGTTGTGTTGGACATCATGCTACCCGGCTCTTTGTCCGGCGATCAGGCCTGCGACACCCTGAGGAACCTGTGCCCGGACATCAAGATCGTCTTTTTCTCGGGGATGGAACGCAATGCCTTAGAGGCCCTGGGTGCCAAGCACAAAGCCGACGCGGTGATCAGCAAAGGCCCCCGGCCATCCATCCTCGTCCAGACCATCCATCAGCTGCTTGGGATCGATGAGTCCTGAGCCAGACAACCCCGCTTTCGAAGAAGCCATAGCCCAGGCCGAAGACCTGGGCCAACGCCGCGAATTTGATCAAGCGCGCGCCTTGTTGTTACGCGCAGCCAAAGAACAACCCGATGCCGCCACCCAATTGTTGCAGCGAGCACTCCAGTTCCCCGGAGACTCCTCGGGTGTTTGGCTGGCCATGGGAAAAGCAGCCCACAAACAAGGACAAGACGCCCAGGCCCTCCAACACCTGAAAACCGGCATCTGGCTGGCCACGAAACTCAACCTGACGGATCGAGTCCAAGAGGGCATGCAACAAATCGAAAACCTGGACACCGAAGTGGATGCGAACTGGCGACAAAATACACAGGACTGGCTAAACGAAAAAAAATCCACCCCAGCCCCCAAAACCATCCACCTCTGCGATTTCTGCGGCCAAGACAAGTTCGCCGCAGGCGAACTCTTCGAAGGCCTCAGAACCACCATCTGCCCAGGCTGCGTCCACGAACTTCATCTGCGATTAGAAAAAGAGCAGAATTCCTCTGACTAGAAAGCGATTCCTGGCAGGAGGCCACATGGGCATTCGGAAGATTCTCCCCCTGAGCTGTTTACTATTCTTGCTCCTGGGCGGCGCGACATCGACGGCCGCCGACAGGCTTCCGGAGGGCTTCGGCAAGATCAACTGGGAAAGCACCGAGGCCGCGCGGAAGCAACTATTCAAACGCCTGACCAAGGCGGGCCAGGCTTCCAAGAAAGTGCTCAAAACGGAACAATTGAAAGGCGAGCTGTCGCGGCAAAAAAAAGAAGCCCACTACGGCGAGTTGGTGGATGGACTGACCCAGGTGCTGGAGATACACTTCGACAGTGCGGCCTGGCGACAGGGCTTCCAAGGGCATTGCCGCATGACGCAGTGCAAGAAAAAGAAGAGGAGAACCTCGGCTGCCTCCCGAAAAGCCTGCCGGGCCCTCTGCGACAGAAAAATTGCCGCGAGTTGCAAGCGAACGGTAGCCGATGTACGAAAATACATCGCCCGCAATAAAAAGGAAATGCGACGCTTGTCCACAGAACTGGGCCCGCGTTTCTCCCCAAGGATCGTCAACCAACTGAGCAATCGACTATCCAGGCTCATGCCCGCCTGCGGGAAGCGTAGCCTGGCACTCAACAAGTTGATTCGTCCCGTCCTCCCGGCTCCGCTCCGTTAAGGGAAGGATGGCATCCTGGGAAAGGGAGGGCCGGAGGTATGAGTGTCCGGAATCCGGACACCCTAATGACCCACCTCAACGCCTACCAATTTCTATCTAATTGATTTTCCAAAGCTTGGTGACGAGCCGGGATTGTGGCATCGGTTCTGCATGTGTTTTTGGGCATGCGCGTTGCTCGAACCATGGTCCTAAAACCATATTCCTACTTCCACATGATGTGGCGGGCTCACAACCGCGAATACATCATGCAATCCCACAAAGAAAAGCTCTGCTACCTGCGCGCGGTCCGCGACGACTACATGAAAAAATGTAAGTCCGAGCAGTTCGAGCTCCAGGG
>JAUVAM010000489.1 GCA_030591745.1 Deltaproteobacteria bacterium | reverse complement strand
TGCCCACCGTGGTCGTGAAGGTCGCCTTTTTGCCGGATTGAGCGTCTCCTCCTTGTTCTTGCAGGAGGGCGACTACCCGAATGGAGCCCCCCCAGGGGATGGTGTCACCGTCTGGCAGTTCCAAGGTGGCGTTGTCATTAAAGCTGCAGCAGACCAAGGACCTGCCAAGGAGGAGGATAATGGGGATCCAGATCAGGGTTCGTTTCATCGCGTTGACTCCTGCTTGGTGAGAGCGGTGTGTGCGTACTCTCCAATATTATGGGATTCTTGCTTTTGGTTCAAGATCCGCTAGCCTTCAGGGATCTTGTCCAGCGTGGGGCATCGTGTCATGCTGGTGGGCACAATCTGGGAGGTTGGCGTGGAATACGAAATCAACATCGATGAAGAGAGCGTGTTCTTTGAGGCGGAATGGTTGACCCGGCAGGAGTTGGCTGATCGCATCAAGCGAAAAATTGAGAGCCAGGACTTCAGCATTTCCGCCGCGGGTGGCGCTTTGGAGTACCTGCAGCATGCCCTGGCCAACGCACAGATCTTTCAGGTCAAGCTGGTCCCGAGCGACTCGGAGCGCTTGAACCGGCATGCGGAACGGGCCGGCACCGCCCCCGGGGTTTTCCTTCGTCAGGCCCTGCAGGCTTATTTGGCGGCTCAACCTCCCCTGGAGGAACCATCGGCTGAGCCAGCCAAGGTGGAGGCTGAGGCACAAGCGGAGTCGGAGGCCAAGGCCATGGTGACCACCATCACCACCGAGCCGGTGCAGCCTGGCGAGGAAGCGGAGGCCGTGGAGTTGACTGCCCGTAAAGTAGAATCCGTTGAGGCGGCGCCCACCCCGGCCCCGGTCCCCGAGACCGACCCCTTGGGGAGTTCCTGGTTCAACAAGCGATAGAGGCCCTGCTCAAGGGCGCTCGATACAAACCGCCTTGCCCATGCCTCCACCCACGCAAAGGGTGGCCAAACCACGTTTTACATCCCTGCGGCGCATTTCGAACAAGAGGCTGATGACGAGTCGAATGCCGGTGCAACCGACCGGGTGACCCAAGGCGATTCCGCTGCCGTTGACGTTTGTGATCTTGCGATCCAGCTCGAGCAGTTTCTCGCAGGCCAGGTACTGGGCGGCGAAGGCCTCATTCAGCTCAATGAGCTCCAGGTCTTCTAGCTTCCAGTCAGCTCGCGCCAGGGCTTTTTGCGTTGCCGGCACCGGACCGTAGCCCATCAATTCGGGCTCCACGCCAGCCACGGCATGGGAGACGAGGCGACCCATGGGCTTCAAGCCCAACTCGCGAACCTTGTCCTCGGAAGCCAGGACCACAAAGGCGGCGCCGTCGTTGATGCCCGAGGCGTTGCCGGCCGTGACCGTGCCGTCTTCCTTAAAGGCGGGCTTCAGCCCGGCCAGTTCTTCCTTGGTCACCTCCATACGAATGTGTTCGTCCTTGTCGCAGATGGTTACCTTGCCGCGTCTGCCTGGGACCTCCACGGGTACGATTTCCTCAGCGAAGAGGCCATCCCGGGTGGCCTTGGCCGCGCGGCTATTGGAAGTGAAGGCCAGCTCATCTTGTTCTTCCCGGCTGATGTCATATTTTTCGGCCAGGTTCTCGGCGGTCAGGCCCATGATCATGTTCTTGACCGGATCGGTGAGGCCCTCCCAAAGGGAGTCCGTGACCTCCTGGTGTTTCATGCGGTAACCCCATCGGGCGTTCTTGAGAACGTAAGGCGTATGGGTCATGCTCTCGACGCCCCCCACCAGGACCAAGTCGCTCTCTCCGGTTTGGATCTGCTGTGCCGCGAAGACCATGGCCTGCATGCTGGAGGAACATTGGCGCTGGATGGTGCAGGCGGGGACTTGAGCCGGGATGCCTGCTCGCAGGGAGATGACCCTGGCGATGTTAATCTCATCGGTGACCATCATGCAGTTGCCCACGAGTACGTCGTCTAAAGCCTCTTTGGGTACGCCAGCGCGTCTGATGGCCTCCTCTGCGGCAATCACGCCCAGATCCGCGGCTCTCATTTTCAAGTACATACCGCCGAAACTGCCGATGGCCGTTCTGCAGCCTTCCAGAATGTAGACTTCGCGCATGTTTTCCTCCGTGTTAGAGGCCCTTTTTGTAGGGCCTCTTATGCTGCCAGCGTATTACGCAGTGATTGTTTGCTCCAGTCGTGGCAGGATGAGAGCATAGCTTGAAGTTTGGGTCAAACAGGGCAGCGTTGGCCGTGGAGTTGAAATGAGCCTGAGAGCACTGATCGCAATGATGCTGTTGTGGGCCGTACCGGCCTGTATGTTGGGCTGCGGATCTTCATCGGGCGACACGGATGCGGGCCAGGAGGACGCCCAAGGTCTGGACGGTCTGATGGAAGATGGAGATGGGGCTGGGGCCGATTCGGGCGATGGCTCGGGTGGGGATTTGGGCGGTGATGTTGGCGGAGATTCAGGAGGAGATTCAGGCGGAGACTTGGGTGGAGATCCTGGTGGCGGTGATTTGGGCGGTGACCCTGGAGGTGACGAGGGCGGCGATTCGGGTGGCGACTCGGGTGGCGACGAAGGCGGTGACGAAGGCGGTGACGAAGGGGGCGACGAGGGCCCGATGGTCGGCCTGCCTTACCCGGAGCGAGACGCCTTCTTAATTAAGTCCATTCAGCCCGATTTCTGGCCCGACAAGAACGAGTTCGTCAATCACGTCACCGGCGGTATTGCGGTCAATCTGGTCTGGAGTAGTTGGGAACCCGCCATCGACCCGCCGCCCTGCGATTCGGCAACGCAAGAGGAGTACGAGGGGCACTGTTTTAACGTCCATCAGGGTTTCGACACGGCCGTTCAGGAGTACAGCGCTCTGGGTCTGGTCGTCACCGGAGTCTTATACGGTGTGCCCGCCTGGGCCCGGACCGGAAATACCGGCTGCTCTCCCATTTCGCCCTCCTTCGAGCACTTCTGCACGGGAGATGATCCGGCCGATTTCGGCCGATTCGCGGGCATGTTGTCGCGTCGCTACAACGGCGAGAACGGCCATGGGCGGGTGGCTGACTTTGTTATTCACAACGAGGTCAACTCCAATATCTGGTTTGACATCGGCTGTGGGCAGGGGGTGGACTGCGATCAGGCCGCCTGGATTCAGAAATACGTGGACGACTACGCCGCGGCCTACGATCAGATCAAGAGCCATCAGTCCGAGGCCAAGGTGCTCTTGAGCTTCGAGCACCACTTCGACACCGAATACGATCGACCAACGGACGACAACGCCATGCTGTCGGTCAAGACTTTCGTGACAACCTTCGATGCGGCCATCGGCGATCGAGAGTGGAAGATCGCCTATCACCCCTATGCGCCCAACCTGTTGAGCCCGGTGTTCTCTCCGCTCGATTTGCCCAAGGTGACCTACGGCAACCTCGGGGTTTTGCTGGGCTGGCTGCGCCAGACCTTCCCCGACAAACCCCACGCCTGGGAGGTGCAGCTCACCGAAAGCGGCATCAACTCGTCGGCACCCAATTCCTCCGAGGCCGCTCAGGCAACGGCCGTTTGTGACACCTTCGTCAACGTACTCGGCACCCCGGGCGTCACGAACTACATATACCATCGCATGCGCGACCACGTTGACGAGGGCGAACTGAAGCTTGGTCTGGTACGCGACGACGATAGCTACAAACCGGCATGGGCTGTTTGGGCCTTGTGCAATCACATTTATGACGATCCGCCCCAGCTTAGTTGCGGCTTCGAGGATTTGCCCTACGTTCGTTTGCGCCGCAGCATGATAGACCACGGCATCACCGTTCGGCACTGGGCCTCGACTCGTCTGGCACCCGAGGATTTCGTCGAGGAGGCATCATGGCAACTGCTGCGCGAAGAGACCCCCGGCACCGACCTGCTCTTCGAATGCCTGGTGGAGTCGATTTGGCCGGGGCCGCATAATTTTTTGTCTTTCGACGTGAACTGCGAGGGCCAGATCAATCTGGGCCCGGTGGGCTACATTTACGAGGAAGCGGTGACCGGTTCGGTGCCGCTGTATCGTTGCGCCAGC
>JAUVAM010000448.1 GCA_030591745.1 Deltaproteobacteria bacterium | reverse complement strand
TGGGCTCTGGCTTAGGCTCTGGCTTAGGCTTAGGCTCTGGCTTAGGCTCTGGCTTAGGCTCTGGCTTAGGCTTAGGCTCTGGCTTGGGCTCTGGCTTGGGCGAAGTCCCAACCGTAGGTTGGGGATCTGGCTTGGGCGAAGTCCCAAGTTCCTGCTGGGATGAAAGAACAAAAAACCACATGCCACCCAGACCCAGCCCAAGCGTCACGAGAAACAAGATTGGCAGCAACAAACGCCGTTTCGACTCATCACGCCGGGGAGGCGTATCGAGCACATAGCCCTCACGGACGGTCTCTCTGGAATCTCGACCCCTACCGGGCACCGCCTCGGGCAATCCTGGGCGGCTCTTCCCTGTGGGCGTAGCCAAAGTCAGAGCGTCTTGATTCACTTCGTCAGGCGAAATTCCCAAAACGGGTGAAGAAACAGGCCGAATCGATGGGGTAGGAACCGAATACCCCACCCCCACATGGCTATCTTTCCGAGGAATCAAGCTATTGAGATAATCAGACAGACTATAGTTGTCCACCACCTTGCGCTGGTCCACAAGAAACTGCTCCAACTCCGTACGCATCTCGCGGCAGGTGGAGTGACGCTGCTCCCGATCCTTGCTCAGAGCGCGATTGATGATGAGGGCCAGCTCATCCGGCACTTCCGATTGAATGTCTCGCGGGTCGGGGGCGACCGTGTTCACCACGTTCATCATCAGTTCGAGTTCGTTGTCCGAGCCGAAGGGTCGTTGCCCGGTTGCAAATTCAAAAAGAATCACCCCCAGTGCATAAATGTCGGCGCGTCGATCGAGCAACACCTTCTTGGTGATCTGCTCGGGCGACATATACTGAACCTTGCCCTTCAATGAAGTCGTGCGGGTGTGGTAAAGATTGCCGGCCGCCTTGGCGATACCGAAATCCAAGACCTTGATCACACCGTCGTAACTCAACATGATATTTTGCGGGCTGACATCCCGATGGATCAAATTCAAAGCAGTGCCATCGGCATCGGTAAAACTATGGGCGTACTCCAGTCCCACGCAGGCCTGACTGACCATCTTGACGCCCAGGTCCAATGGCAAGACGACTTCTTGCTTTCGGCAAGCCTTGACGATGCGGGCGGTACTCAAACCATCGACGAATTCCATGGCCAAATAGAACTGCCCCTTCACTTCTCCCAGTTCGTAGATTTGCACAATGTTGGGATGATTAAAGCGAGCCACCAGGCGAGCTTCATCCAAAAACATGGTGACGAAATCTGAATTCTCGGAGAGGTGGGGCAAAATGCGCTTGATGGCCACATGCTTACGAAAACCTTCGGGCCCAGCCATGCTGCCGAAAAAAATCTCAGCCATGCCCCCGATGGCCAATTTCTTCTCCAGCAAAAATTTACCAAACTGTTCGCCCACGCAGGCCCTCACCTTCACCGTCAGAACAACATTTGTACCCCGTAGATTGGCAAGGAGGCAAGATCCACAATTGACAGCTCATCACACCGGCCCTACCATGACACCATGCCAAAGCAGCCCTCACCCTTGGATCCGGAAGTCCTCCGACACCTCAAGGGCTTGAACGTGCAGGCCCAGCGAGTGGTGGAGGGCGTATTGGCGGGTTTGCACCGCTCACCGCGGCATGGCACAAGCATAGAATTCGCGGAACACAAGGACTACAGCCCGGGTGATGATCCCAGGCACTTGGACTGGCGTGTCCTGGGCAGACTGGATCGCTACACCGTAAAAAAATATGAAGAAGAAACCCACCTGAGGGCCACCTTGGCCGTGGACTTATCTGGCTCCATGGCCTATCGCTCCCGATCCTTGAGCAAAGCACGGTATGCCGCCATTCTGGCCGCTTCACTCGCAACGCTGATCCTGAGACAAGGCGATGCCGCCGGCATGATCCTGACCTCCGGCAGCCAACCCGCGCGCATCGCCCCCCGGGCCAAGACCGAACACCTCGGTGAATTGGTCGCTGCCCTGGAAACGAGCCAGGCCGAGGGCCCAACCCGACTGCGGGAGGTGGCTCTGCAATACATGGAACAAAACCCCAAGCGGGGCATGCTGGTCCTGTTTAGCGATTTATTCGACGAGGATCCCGAGATGCTGGCCAGCCTGAAAATGGTGGCGGCCAGGGGTCATCAAGTCGTGGTCTTTCAGGTTCTCGATCCCGATGAACTGGATTTCCCCTTTGAGGATCCGGCCATCTTCGAGTCCATGGAAGACGATCGCCAGGTCTTGGCCTTCCCTCACGAGGTAAAACGAGCCTACCTGGATGAAATGTCGGAATTCCTTAGCCATACAAGGAGGGCCTTGGCCGAAGGGCGCATGGCCTATCAATTGGCTCGAACCGACGAGCCCCCGCATCAGCCCCTCCTGCGTCATCTGACGGCCGCCAAGGCCAGGTAACAGGGTCGACCGCCATGGAATTCAGCCACCCATTCCTGCTCTGGGCCCTGCCGGCGGTCAGCCTGCCCTTGCTCATCCACTTGATCAACAGACACCGTGCCAGGCGGCGACCCTTTGCCGCCATTGATTTCCTCCTCAGGGTTCAACGCAAATCAGCACGGCGCATCTTGCTCAAGCAACTCTTGCTTCTCTTGCTGCGCACTTTGCTGCTGCTCACCCTCATCCTTGCCGCGGCCGGACCCCGGTGGTCCAGCCAAATCGAGCAGACCCGACAAGGCCCATGGGCCCAAGCCCTGGTTATCGACGCATCCCTTAGCATGCGAGCCAAGACCGACTCGGGCAGCATCTTTTCCAAGGCCATGCAGCGCGCCAAGCAACTGGCCCGCCAGATGGAGGCCGGCGACAGCATCTGCCTGCTGCGTGCTGACCAGGCAAACCTTGCCCTTTTGGACCATTGCAGCGACTCCAGCGCGCGCCTGCTCAGGGCACTGGAAGCACTGGAAACCGAAGGACCGGGTTGGACGCGATGCGACCTCTTCTCGGCTGCTGAGCAGGCGGCCTCTTTGCTCGCAAAGGACCCGAGACCCAACAAACGCATCATTCTTTTGAGCGACGGGGCCGCCCATGCTTTCGGACAAAACCCCGTCCACTGGCCTGACGCCACAGGCCCCATAGAGCTCAGGCTGGAAGCGCTGCAGGGTCCCGAAGCGCAACGCAACCACGCTGTCTCCGCCGCGGAAGTCAGCAACACAGGCCCACAAATTGAAGTGACCGCTCACTTCTTGCACTTCGGCCCCAAAGCCGTGGAACAAGCCGTTGAAATGGAGCTGGATGGCGAGACCGTCACCCGCGGCCTGGTCAAGCTGAACCCAAATCAGCCAAGCTCCAAGCGCCTAAGCTTGCCCATGAAAAATGGACGCGACCGGCTTGGCCTGGTCAAGCTGTCCAAAGATGCGCTGGAGGAAGATGATCAGCGCCTGATCTTCCTGCGAGGCCGCGCCACCCTCAAAGTCCTCCTCGTCAACGGAGACATGCGCCCCATCCTGCACCGGGACGAACTATTCTATCTGGAACAGGCGCTGGCTCCCGCTTCTGGAGGCGGACCCGGCGGTGCAATTCATTTCGCCAGCTTGACCCCGGAACGCCTGGACCCAAAAGCCCTGGCCGACATGCAAGTGCTGGTACTGGCCAACGTCAGACAACTGGCCCCCGAAAACGCCGAAGCACTGAGGCGCTTCGTAACAGGCGGTGGCGGCCTTTTGTTGGCGTTGGGTGACCGGGTGGACGTGGAACAAGGCAACGCCATGCTCGGCGATCTACTTGCCTGGCCCTTGCGCGACCTGGTGGCGCTGGGCCCGCTCGAGGCCGATGGCCAGCCCAAAAAGGGCCTGGCCTTCGACCCGGCCCATGCCAAGCATCCAGTGCTTTCCGCCTTCGGCCCCCGGCCCGATAAGGCGCTTGCCGGCGTTCGGACTCGTCGGGCTTTTGTGCTGGAGCCCGGGTCCACTTCCGATGAACGCAGGGTCGTCATGCGTTTCGCCAACGGGCTGCCTGCCCTGGTGGAGCGCCGTTTGGGCCTGGGTCGCGTGTTGCTCTTCACCTCGAGCCTCGATCGGGACTGGACCAACTGGCCGGCCCGGGCGAGCTTCTTGCCCTTTCTGCAACATGCCATCGCCTACTTGTCCGGCCAACTGCAAGTCAGCGATGCGCTCGAGGTCGAAGCAGGTCAGACCATCCAGATACCCCTGCCCCCTGCAGCAGACAAGCTCTTGCTGGACTGCCCTCATGGCCAATTCTCCCTGAACCGCAAGCAAGGCACCGACCCAAAGAGCGTTCTCTTTGAACAGGCCAAAAAGCCCGGTTGGTGCGCCATTCGACTGGAGCGGAAGGGGCAGGCCAT
>JAUVAM010000051.1 GCA_030591745.1 Deltaproteobacteria bacterium | reverse complement strand
GGAGAAAAGGTAGAAGAAGGGGAGAGCAAGGCACCGACGGAACGACCGGAAGAACAGCTCGCCTCATTAAAGAACGACAAGTTTGAGGTGATTCTGTCCTCACGCGGTGCCAGTTTCAAGCACGTGAAGCTTTTCGGCTTCAAAGAGCGTATTGAGGGCAAGAGCCTGGAGGAGAGCGACTTAGAAGATGTGGTCTCCACCAAAGAAGAGCTTTTCATGCCGCTCCGGCTTCGGATGGGTGGAGAGAAAAGTTCTTTTAAGTTACCAGTTTATACGGATTGGCAGGTGACGGACAGCAGACCCGATCGCGTGACTTTTCGATACGAAGATCCCGTAAACCTTGAAATACCAACAATTATAAAGACTTATACGCTGGGCAAGGGTGTCTATCAGATTGAGATGGAGCTGGAGTTGATCAACCGCGGGGAATCCAGTTTGACGGCGCAGCCCATCTTGGAGATGTTCGGTTTTTTCGAAGCCCCGGTCAGCTCGGGTTGTGGTGGTGTTCAGATGGCCCCCCGGCAACCCATGTGCCTGGCAGGAGAAGAAGTCCTGGACGTCGAGGCCGAGGCTGGCGCGGCGATTACCGGCAAGCCCAACATCCTCTGGACCGGCATCAATGAACAGTATTTTCTCTTTGCGGCTGTGACCGTGGATACACCCGAGTCGGTTTGTAAGTTGGAGTCTCGACACGACCAGCGCATGGTCTCCAGCCTGATTTACCCGGATATTGCCTTGGCCCCGGGCGGCAGTTTTAAGCAAAAAGTGCGTATCTACGCTGGACCCAAGCAGTGGAATCTGTTGGAGCAGGTCAAAGGCGGCAAGGCGGGTGACGAACGCAACGCCATGCTCACCAGCTCGGTGGACTTCGGCTGGTTTGCTTTTCTCTGTCACCCCATGCTCTGGCTGCTGAAGTTTTTCTTTTCCTTTTTGGGCAACTACGGCCTGGCCATCATCTTCTTGACCATCATCATCAAGCTTTTGCTCTTGCCCTTGACCCAAAAAAGCATGGCCTCCATGCGAGAAATGGCCAAGATCAAGCCCTTGATGGAGGATCTGAAAAAGAAATACGGTGAAGACAAGCAGAAAATGAACGAAGAGACGATGAAGATGTACAAAACTCACAAGGTCAACCCCATGGGCGGCTGTCTGCCCATGATGATGCAGATGCCCATCTGGATTGCTCTTTACCGCATGCTTTATTCTTCGGTGGAGCTCTACCAGGCACCCTTCATCCCGGGCTGGTTGAATGATCTCTCTTATCGGGATCCATACTTCATCATGCCCATCGTGCTCGGCGCCACCATGTTCCTGCAGCAGAAACTGTCTCCCACCAGCGTGGACAGCCAGCAGGCCAAGATGATGATGTACATGATGCCGGCCTTCTTCACCTTCATCATGCTCTATTTACCCAGCGGCTTGGTCTTGTACATTTTTGTCAACAGCGTCTTGTCCATTGCGCACCAACTCATCTACAATCACATCAAAGGTTCGCCCACGGCGGGAATGGTAGATCCGGCCCAAGCAAAGACCTAAACGGATTTTCATGAGGATACCCAGATGATGAAACGCGAATTTTTCGGCGAAGATACCGAGCAGGCCCTGGCCAAGGCTTCGGCCGTCCTCAACATTCCGGGGGACAAGTTGAACTACGAGTCTTTGCCCGGCACCTTTGGGCTGACGTCTAGGGACCGCATGAAGGCCATCATCGTCGAGTACGAGGAGCAGGAGCAGGTTGCGGCGGTTCCAGTCAATGACGACGCAGAGTTAATCAAAAAAATACAAGAGCTGAAGGACCAACCAGAGGCTTGCTCTGAGTTGGTGGTGAGGAAAATACTCAAGGGCATGGGCCTGGAGGTTGAGGCGATACAGGCGATGCGGGACGGCGATCAGATCATCATCTCCATCAGGCTGGTCGGAGATCCCATCGACATGCGCCGGGGTGAATCCCGGGAGTTCCGCGGATCTTTGCAGTACCTCGTCAATCGCATCGTGCATGAAGGCCGAGAGGGTGAGCAACGCTTCATCATCGACTTCGGGGGACAGCTCGAACAGCGCGCAGTCGCGATGGGGGAGTTGGCGATCCAGCTGGCGGACAAGGCTCTGGCCATCGGGCAGGTTCTGCGCATCAAGTTGGTCGAATCCCAAGACCGACGCTTATTGCACCTCGCTCTGGAGAAAGACGAGCGAGTCAAGACCTTCAGTGAAGGCGAGGGCCGCTTCAGGGTCTTGTGCATTCAGACGCAGAAGAAGCCCGAGGCATGAGCCCAAGGAAAATCCAAAAGCGCTCAAAGGAAGAGCGGCTTCATGCCGCCGCCGTGGTCAAACTTAAGTACCTTCAAAGCGCCGGCCGCCTGGACTCAGGCTTCCGCGTGGTCTACGAGGGTGTTTTGAGTGACCTGTCTTTGGAAGAAGCCGCGGTGGATACATATATCGAAGCCCACCGTGAGGAGCTGAACAAACTCTGCCTTGAAGGCGGATGAGGCCTCCCGTGAAGTCCCCAACCATAGTCGCCGCGGCCAGCGCCCCGGGCCAGGGAGCCGTAGCAGTCCTGCGCTTGAGCGGGCCCGAGGTTTTGGAAATCCTGGCCAAAGGCATCCGCCTGGATCCGAAAACCATTCGGCTGGCACCTCGGCGCTTGCGTTTGGCTCGTTTTTACGACGCCGCGGGAGAGGTCCTGGATCAAGTCCTGGTGGCCTACATGCCAAGCCCCAAAAGCTTTACGGGCGAAGACATGGTGGAGGTGCACGGCCACGGTGGAAGGGCTGCGGTTGAGGCCCTTTTGGCCCGCCTCTTGGAGTTGGGTGCCGAGCCGGCTGGAGCCGGGGAGTTCACCCGACGGGCCCTAGAGAACGGCAAGCTGGATCTGAGCCAGGCCGAGGCCGTCGCGCGAATGATCGAGGCCGGCAGCCGGGCAGAACTTGCGGGCGCGGTCCGCGTTTTGGAGGGGGAGCTAAGTCAAAAACTAGGAAGCTTACAGCTGGCGATAGAGATTCTTTTGGCCGAGATAGAGGCCTCCTTGAACTTCCCCGAGGAGCCGGACTTGGAAAGTCTGGATCTGCGAAGCCGGCGACTGGAGCCTCTTTTGGCCAAGGCCGAAGCCTTAGAGCAGGGCCTGCGACGACGGGTGGATTCAGGGGCGGCCGAGGTGGTGCTTGCCGGCCCCCCTAATGTTGGAAAATCCAGTATAATCAACAAGTTATCAGGAAAACAAGTCGCCTTGGTCACCAGTCAGGCCGGGACCACCAGGGATGCTGTTTCGGTGGAATTGGAACTGGGGGGTCGCCGTTTGCGCTTGGTGGATACGGCGGGGCGCTCCAAAGAGTTGCCGGCAGGTGAGGCCGATCGGGCGGCCGAGGTTTTGGCTCTGGCCAGAGCAGAGCAGGCCGATCTTGTTCTGTGGGTGGATGATGCCTGGCTGGCGTCGGAAGACCTGGCAAAACAGACATGGGGGGAGACCTTGCTTCCCTTGCGGAACAAAGCGGATCTCTTGGATGAAACTCGAGCTGAAAATCTGGATGCGGAACTGCGAGCCCGGGGGGGCTTGCTGGTCTCTGCTCTGGATGGACGAGGCCTGGACGATCTGTCGGATTTGCTGGTTCGGCGCTTAGACGACCTCTTGGGCCCGGCGGATGGACTTCCTTTGACCACCCGGCAGGCCGTGGCCATGGATAAGTTGATGGCGGCATTGCGTCGCGCGGAAAAGACCCTGGATCATCAGGTGGAGTTGGCGGCCGAAGATCTGCGCCAGGCCATGGATGCGATGGGTGAGTTGACGGGGCGAAAGCTTGAGCCGGATCTTTTAGACCGAATTTTTTCGTCATTCTGCATCGGGAAGTGAGCCATGGTTCCACGTGAAACCATAAGCCAGAACTTGCGAGCCCAGGTGGTGGTGGTGGGCGCGGGCCATGCCGGTTGTGAGGCCGCGCTGGCTTCGGCGCGGCTTGGGGTGGACACCTTGCTTCTGACGATCAATCGGGAGCGCGTGGCTGAGATGTCTTGCAACCCGGCCATTGGCGGCCTGGGCAAGAGCCAAATCGTGCGGGAGATCGATGCGCTGGGTGGAGAGATGGCGCGCATCGCGGATGCGGCAGCCATCCAATTTCGTCGCTTGAACGCTTCGCGAGGGCCGGCTGTTCGAGCCCGCCGGGTTCAGTGCGACATGGGAGAGTACCACCGTGCCATGCTGGCCGTGGTGGAGGGCTGCGATCACTTGCGCCTGGTCGAGGCCATGGTGGACGAGGTCCTGGTGGAAGAGGGCCGAGTGATTGGGCTAGGCCTGGCGGATGGGCGCAGGGTTGAGGCGGAGGCGGTTGTTCTGACCACGGGCACTTTCCTGCGCGGCATGATGTTTGTCGGCTTGGATCAAGAAGCCGGTGGGCGGGTGGGCGATCCCCCTGCGCAAAATTTGAGCATCAACCTGGAGGGCCTTGGACTCAGGTTGGGGCGATTGAAAACCGGCACCCCGGCGCGGCTACTGGCCGAAAGCCTGAAACTGGATGAACTGGAAGTACAGGCCTCGGATGCGGTGGTGCTGCCTTTCTCCTTGGACACGGAGCGCCTGGATTTGCCGGACGTGGTTTGCCATGTGACCCGCACGCTTCCTCGGACTCATGAAATCATCCGATCTGGCCTTGAGCGATCTCCTCTCTTTTCCGGGGTCATCAAGGGCGTGGGCGCGCGCTACTGTCCCTCCATCGAAGACAAGGTCATGCGCTTTGGCGAGCGGGAATCCCACCAGGTCATCTTGGAGCCCACGGACCGGTCCGGACGGATCATCTATCCCAACGGCATTTCCACAAGCCTGCCAGAGGACATTCAGTTGGCCATGATTCGTTCCATTCCGGGATTGGAACAGGCCGAGATGCTCGAGGCGGGTTATGGCATCGAGTATGATTACGTACACCCAACCCAGCTAAAGGGAAGCCTGGAGACCAAGGCCATCGGCGGTTTGTTCTTGGCGGGACAAATCAATGGCACCAGTGGCTACGAAGAGGCCGCCGGTCAAGGATTGATGGCCGGTATCAACGCCTCGCGAAAACTCAAGGGTCTGGAGGCGGTGGTTTTGGGCCGTCACGAAGCCTTTATCGGGGTCATGATCGACGACTTGGTGACCCGAGGGACGGAAGAGCCCTACCGGATGTTTTCCTCCCGAGCCGAATTCAGACTCATGCTTCGGGAGGACAACGCGGCAGAGCGCCTGCATGCATTTGCCGAATCCCTCGGCCTGGTGGACGAAGCCCGATTGGAAAAACGAAGGGCCGAGCATCGACAGGTGGACGAGGTTCTCGCCATCCTGCGAGAGCGTCGGATGCCCAGGGACTTGGCCCCCAAGCGCCCCAGTCTGGAAAAGTTCCTGCGTCGACCGGAGACTCACATCACGGAGCTGCTGCACTTGCTGGACATGGGACCGATGAGCACGGATGTGCTGGAGCGGGTGGAAGTGCAAGTCAAATATCAGGGCTATGTGGAACGGCAAATCAGGGAGGCCGAGCAGCTGGAAAAGCAACGCGGGCGGCGTCTGCCTGAAGACATGGATTATCGTGGCATTCCAGGTCTTTCCACGGAGTTGGCGGAAAAGCTCAGTCGGCTCAAACCCAGGGATTTGGACCAGGCCAGCAGGGTGGACGGGATGACGCCGGCGGCTTTGATGGTTCTGAGCTTGCGTGTGGCCAGGGGTGTTGTTCCACGTGGAACAACGGGCTCGGGGGCAGGTCGGTGAGCGAGTCTTTTGTCGATCTCATGTGCCGGGGTGCCGATCGCATGGGTCTCGACTTGGACCCGGAGGGCCTGAGGCTTTTGCAGCTGCACCAGGAGGTGTTGCTCAAATGGGCTCAGCGCATCAACCTGACCACGGTCTTAGAGCCGAAGGACATGGTGGACCGGCTTTACCTGGATTCGGCTGTTATTTTGTCACGCCTGGATTCAGGGGTTCGTTTGCTGGACGTGGGCAGCGGCGCCGGTTTTCCTGGTCTTGTGATCAAGGCCTTGAGGCCGGATCTGGAGGTCTGCCTGATGGAGGCCCGCCGTCGCCGGGTCAGCTTTCTGCGCCAAGCGGTCAGGGACATGGGCATCGGGCAAGGACTGGAGATTCGCTGGCAACGACTGGGCATCGATCCCGAGCCCTTGCCCGAAGAGCGCTGGCCCGAGCTTATCAGTAGGGCCACCTTTCCGCCCCAGATTTGGTGTGAGACCGGGGCACCCATGCTGGAGGATGAGGGTCGTTTGTGGGTCATGGCGGGTCAAGCGCATGGGGACGGAGACGACGGCTTCGACCCCTCGACCGCGGTATTGCCTGCCGGCCTTGAGGTGGAAGAAGAGATTCCCTACAGGCTTCCTTACTGCGGCCTCAGGCGGCGGGTGGTGAGTATCAGGGCTTTTCGCCCCTTGGCTTGAAGCGCTTTAATTTTCTTTGTCAGCCCATGCAGGCTGTGGTACAAAAATTCTCTTCGATCCAGGAAGCATGTGACCCAGGAAACAGGTGATTTCGTATGGGACGTATTATTGCCATCGCCAATCAGAAGGGTGGGGTGGGAAAGACGACCACGGCGGTTAACCTGGCCGCGTCTTTAAGCATGGCCGGACGCTCGATCCTGCTGGTGGACAGCGATCCCCAGGCCAACGCCACCACCGGTCTGGGCCTTGAGCGGGATCCGGAACGGGCAGGTCTTTACGAGGTGCTTCTGGGAGAGCAGAGCATCGCGGAGGTTTGCGTACAGACCGAACTGGACCATCTTCTCCTTGTGCCATCCGAGCCGGATCTCATCGGCGCGGAGGTGGAGTTGGTGGAGGCCAAAGAAAGGGAAACTCGACTGAAGAAGGCCTTGGCGCCGGTGCGAGACGACAATGCATTTGTCTTCATCGACTGCCCGCCTTCCTTGGGTTTGCTGACGGTCAATGCCCTGGCCGCCGCCGATGGTGTCATCGTGCCCTTGCAGTGTGAGTATTATGCCCTGGAGGGCTTGAGCCATTTGATGAAGACCATCGAGCTCGTTCGAGAGAGCTTGAACCCCACGTTGAGCATTGATGGTATCCTTCTGACCATGTTCGACAAGCGCAACAGCATCTCCCATTCGGTGGCCGAAGAGGCGAGGGAGTTTTTTGCTGACAAGGTATTCAAGACCCAGATCCCTCGCAACGTGCGCCTGAGCGAGGCGCCTAGTTTCGGAAAGCCAGTCTTGCTTTACGACACCCGCTCGGCGGGTTCCGAGAGCTACCTGGCCCTGGCGCAGGAAGTGATTGAGAAGCTCGCAACATATTGATTTATAAGGACTAACAGGGACCAACCATGAGTGCCCGCAAGCGAAAATCCCTGGGCAGGGGCCTGAAGGCCCTGATTCCCGTGGAGACGAAAAAAGAGGACGAGCAGTCCGGCAAGAGTGGCATTTTCGAATGCCTCGTTGCGGACCTGGTGCCCAACGAAGAACAACCCCGTCAGAGTTTCGATGAGGCAAAGCTGTTGGAGCTGAAGGAAAGCCTTGAGAGCCAGGGCGTGATCCAGCCCTTGGTCGTGCGCGCCACGAAGGACGGTCGTTTTCAGATCGTGGCCGGCGAACGCCGATGGCGGGCTGCCCGGATGGCCAAGCTGGCTCGGGTGCCGGTGGTGGTCAAGGACTTGAGTGACACCCAGGTCCTCGAGGTGGCGCTTATCGAGAACCTGCAGCGCGAAGATTTGAACCCCCTGGAAGAGGCCGAGGCATATCAGCAGCTCATTGAAGAACATGGACTGACCCAGGAGAAGTTGGCCAAGCGGGTTGGCAAGCAACGCTCCACCGTAGCCAACGCCCTGAGGCTTTTAAAGCTGCCCGAAGACATCCAGACCTTTTTGCTGACAGGTGAACTGAGCATGGGGCACGCTCGAGCCCTCTTGGGTTTGTCGACCCAGACCGCCCAGAAAGCCATGGCTCGAAAGGTGGTCCGTGACAAAATGAGCGTGCGCCAATGTGAAGATTTGGTGCGCCAGGGCGTAACGAGCAAGGGCGGCGGAAAATCCAAACCCCGTAGTCAATCATACAGTCCATCCCAGTATCGTTTGCTTGAGAGCTTGCAGCGGCGTCTGGGCACCAAGGTGGATTTGCGCGCAGGCCGCAAGGGTGGCAAGGTGGTCATTCACTACTACGATCCCCAGGAATTGGAACGTATCCTGGATGTGATCGAGGGGAGGTAAGCTTCAGTGGCCTTGTTCAAGCGAGACAAGACCGATCCAACGCTGGCGGCTGCAATGCCCTCCATTCGGGATGCGACCGCCGCGAAGATGAATGAGAAGAAACCCAAAACGAACCCAAGCAGGAAGGAGAAAGTCGTGGCTCTGAAAACCGACGACATCACCACCATCCTAGGACGCGGATCCGAGTTCGAAGGAAAGCTGCAATTCGAAGGCACCTTGCAGATCGAAGGTTCTTTCTCGGGGCAGATTATTTCCGACTCGGTGTTGGTGGTGGGCGAAGGGGCCAAGGTTAAGGCCGAGATCGATATTGGCACCATCGTCATCAACGGCGAGGTCCATGGCAACATCCGCGCAAAGCAAGGCGTAGAAATCCGGCAGCCCGGCAAAGTGGTGGGCAACCTGGAGACCCCGACCTTGGTCATCGACAAGGGCGTGACCTTCGATGGCAGTTGCGTGATGGCCGAAATGGGCAAAGCCAAGACGAAGCCCGTCTTTGAAGGCAATAAGGATCAGAAGGGTGAAGGCAAGGACAAGGCCAACAGGCAATAGTCCACCACCCCGATGAATCTTCTAGCACCATGCCGCTTCGCGGCACGGCACAAGTATTTCTACTCTGATGCCATATGCTTGTGTGCTTGACTCAAATGGCAAGATCGTGCCATCTCAAGAAATACTAGTCTTGTTCTTTCTTGGCGCGGACCCACGCCATGAAGTGTTTTCCGCACATGCCTTTGGCGTAGTTGGGCGCGTCGCAACCCTCAACGCTACAGGGATTTCCGCCGCGTTTCTCCGTGGAGCGGGGCCCGTCTTGACCTAGCTTTTCCCGTTGGTTGGCATAGCGCTGCTGTTGGTAGTGCTTGGAGCACAGGCCCAGGGCGCGTATTGGATTGTCGCAATCCTCGATTTTGCAGTAATTTTTGCTCTTTTTGCTGTCGGATTTAGGGGGTGTTTCGACATCTTGAAGCTGATCCAGAACTTGAAGCAATCCGGTCCGCTTGAGGCCAGCGGCGACACCTCGGGCCACGTCGTTTTCCACGCGTTTAATCAGCATGTTCAGGATTTGTTCGATTTGTTGTTCTGGAGTGGATTTCGGCATGGGCCCATTCAACAGGAGGTGGCGAACATTGTCAACGCCTCTGGAATTTGGGGAGATTGACAAATTGGCCGGCCATTGGTACGAGCCTGTCAGGAGGATTGACCATGAGAGAGAAAATTTTTCCCAATCAATTGGCATGGATGGCCCTGGGTTTTCTTGTTTTGTCCGGTACGGCCTGTCAGAGCGACAAGGGCGCGGCCAAGGTCGTGGGTGCCACATCAAGCAAGGTGGAGGCTCAAGTGATCGAAGCCAGCATGAGCTTGGGAGAGCTGGAAAAGAAAATCGTGCGTTTTGCCCCCACCCGCTTGGAGTTTTCCAGCAAGGGCTTGACCGGTGAGCAAGTGGAGGCGGTGGAACTCCTGGTGCAAGCCGCCCTTGTTTTGGACGAGATATTCTGGGCGCAGGCATCCCCAGTGGGCCCGGAACTCATGGCTCGATTGCGTCGGCCCAAAAATGAGATGGAGAAGCAACTGGCCAAGTACATGAAGATTAATTACGGTCCCTACAGTCGCCTGGATGACTTCTCGCCCTTTATCAAGGGCGTACCGGAAAAGCCCGAAGGCGCGAACTATTACCCCACGGACATGAGCAAGGAAGAGTTTGAAACCCACATCAAGACTCATCCAGAAGACCGAGCTGCTTTCCTGAGTAACTTCACTGTCATCGCTCGGGACGACAAAGGAAAACTCAAAGCTCAGCCCTATGCGCAACATTACAAGAGCCAGCTGGACCGTGCGGCAGGCTTTATGCGTCAGGCAGCGGAAAAGGTCGGCAACGAATCCTTGGCCAAGTACCTGCGTTCTCGGGCGGATGCCTTTGGTTCCAATGACTATTTTGCCTCCGACGTGGACTGGATGGACGTGGTGGATTCGCCTTTGGAAGTGACCATCGGTCCCTACGAGGTTTACGAGGATCGACTATTCGCCTACAAGGCGGCTTTTGAAAGCTTCATTACGCTTCGCGACCCCGAAGAGAGCGCCAAGCTTGCGAAAGTTGCGGGATTTTTGGATGAACTGGAGAAAGCCCTGCCCATCCCCGAGGAGCACAAGAATTTCGAACGGGGCAAGTCCTCGCCCATTATGGTCGTGGACTTGATTCATTCGGCCGGCGATACCCGCGCCGGGGTGCAAACCTTGGCCTTCAACCTGCCAAACGACGAAAGAGTACGAGAGCAAAAAGGCTGCAAGAAGGTTCTGTTCAAAAACGTCAGTCACGCCAAGTTCGATCAGATATTAAAGCCCATCGCCGAAAAAATTCTGGCAGCGGATCAGCTTGATCGATTGGACTTTGACGCCTATTTTAACCACACCTTGATGCATGAAATGTCCCACGGTCTGGGACCGGGCTTCATTAAGGTAGGGAAAGAACGCAAGCCGGTCAGTCAGCTTCTCAAAGATCGATATGTGGCCATCGAAGAGGCCAAGGCCGACACCCTGGGCATGTTCACCACGCTGTATTTGGTGAAAAAGGGCGTTTTG
>JAUVAM010000449.1 GCA_030591745.1 Deltaproteobacteria bacterium | reverse complement strand
TACAATCAATAATAACACCATTATCAACATCTTGAAACACTTCTAAAACTTCACGATAAAGTACGGGAACATGTGGAATATTTTGCACGACAAACCTTACTGGGCAGTCGCGCAGCCTAATCATAAAGCCGTCATCGGCTCGGCGATCGCTGATCCCCTGGCTGTTGCGGTCACCTACAAGAATCAACCCGTGCGCAGCCTGCCGGTGGTTTTTGCCTTCCAACGAGGCGAGGGTTCCATTGAAGGCCATGTCTCCACCGGTGACGACGGCGGCGCCACGGCGCAGGTCGTGAAGATTTTCGGCGACAAGAAGGCCATTTTGGAGGCGCGGGTGGATGTGAGCGCTTTGGTGAGCGGCAGGAACCCCATCCGCATCGTCGAAGCCAAGTTCGCAAACGATTTGAGCCTCAACACCGGCAAGTTCTTCGTCGAACTGGAAGAACTTTCGGCTTTCATCAAAATCGAAGAAGAGCTTTTGGGCGAGGAAGTCCAGCCCGGTTCGGTGGCCGCCGACATCAAAGATCGTTTGCACAAGGCCCTGGGTATCGTATTCACCAAGGGAGCCCGTGGCGCCGACATGGAGATCAGCGGTGTGGCCGTGGTCAGCCGCTGCACGGATTTCTTCCAGCAGCGACAGTGCACGGCGGATGTAAACGTCACCGTGACCGACCGGACACGCAGCCGTCAGTTGTTCGCCAAGAAGTACAAGGTCAAGGGCAACGGCGAAGACGATCAGGAAGCCGGTCGCAAGGCTTTGAGCAAGGCCGGTGGCCGCATCGCTCGAGAGATCATCAAGGGCATGAAGTAGTTTTTTTGTTCTTCAATGACGCCTCTCGTTGCATTTCGAGGGGCGTCTTTTTGTTAAGGTGCCAGCGTTTTGGACGAAAAGAATGACATTCTCTCGCTGACTTTCGACGAGCTGCAGGACTATTTTGCCGACATTGGCGAGAAGCCTTTCCGCGGCAGGCAGCTCTTTCGCTGGCTGCACAAGGGCTGCGTGGCTGACTTCGACGAAATGACCGATCTGGCCAAAGGATTGCGGCAGCAGCTTCCTGAGTTGGCCAGAATTACGCGTCCCGAGATCACCGAAGAGCAACTGGCTGAAGACGGCACCCGAAAGTACCGATTCGGCTTGCACGACGGTTTGGAGATCGAGGGTGTCTTCATGCCGGAAGCAAAGCAGGCTACCTTGTGCATCTCGACCCAGGTGGGCTGCGCCATGGGTTGTGCCTTTTGCGCCACCGGCACCATGGGCCTGGTTCGGAATCTGAGCGCGGGTGAGATCGTGGGGCAGGTGGAGGCCGTGGTGAGCGCCTTGCGGGATGGAGCGCAGGACCGCCCTGTGTCCAATGTGGTGTTCATGGGCATGGGCGAACCTCTGGCGAACCTGGACGCGGTGTCGTCGTCGGTGGATATTCTATTGCATCCCATGGGGCTCAATTTGGGCCGCAGGCATTTGACGGTGTCCACGGTGGGGTTGCTGCCGGCCATGGAGCGCTTTGTCCATGAAGTGCCGGTGCGCTTGGCTGTGTCTTTGAACGCCACCACCGATGAGCAGCGTTCACGTCTCATGCCCATCAACCGCAAATACCCCATCGCCGAGTTGATGGAGACCTGCCGCAATCTGCCCTTGCAGCAGAACTACCGCATTACTTTTGAGTACGTGATGTTCAAGGGCATAAACGACCAGGACGAAGACATCGAACGTTTGGCTAAGTTGGTCAAGGGCGTGCACGCCAAGGTTAACTTAATTCCTTACAATCCCTGTGAGGGTTTGCCTTTTGAAGCGCCGGATGAGGCTCGAGTCAGAGCGTTCGCTGATCGTTTGTCCGACCTGCATGTCACGGCGATGGTGCGTCGCAGTCGTGGAGACAAACTCAGGGCCGCCTGCGGTCAGCTCGTCACCGGGCTCAAATCTTTGTAGTTCATTTGGCCGGATAGGCTTGTCGGATTCGTTCCCAGGTGGGCATGTCCATGTGAGCGCCCAGGGTTTGGATAATCTCGGCGGCGATGATGGAGCCGAAGCGTCCACAGGTTTCCAGCGACGCTTTTTTCACGACACCGTACAGGAATCCAGTGGCGTAGAGGTCGCCTGCGCCGGTGGTGTCCACGGGCTTGACCGGCTGGATGGGGATGTGGACTCTTTCCGTGCCTCGTGCCACAAGGGAGCCCTGCTTGCCCAACTTGACCACCGCGATACGGCATTCTTTGGCCAGGGCTTCCAGCGCCATTTTTTCGTCTTTTTCGCCGGTGAAGGCCTGGGCTTCGTCTTCGTTGGCGAAGAGGATGTCGATGCCGGGGGCCACCAGATCCCGCAGGAAGTCCAAGTTTTCCGCCACCACGTTGTAGGAGGCCAGATCCATGGAAATGCTTGCGCCGGCCTTGCGGGCAAGATCCACGGCTTTGCGGATCAGGTCGTGGTTCTGTACCAGATAACCTTCGATGTGGAAGTAGGCGGCATCGGCAAACATCTCTGGGTTCAACTCGCCGGCATCCAGTTCCACGGCAGCCCCAAGGAATGTGGCGAAGGTTCGTTCGCCGTCTGGCGTGACCAGAGCGATGGCCGTGCCCGAGGGTGAGTCGGACTGAATCAGTCTGGACTCGACCCCATGATCGAGGAGGTTTTCCGCGAAATGGACCCCCATGTCATCGCGTCCCACTTTGCCGATGAAGGCCGTGCGTAATCCCAGCCGGCCCAGTCCGGTGATGGTGTTGGAGGCGCAGCCCCCTGCACACATCTTGTCGCAGTTGAGCTTGGCCACCAATTCCCTGGACCGCTCTACGTCGATGAGTTGCATGCTTCCTTTGGGCAACTCGAGTTCATCCAGGAGGTCGTCTGTTGCGTTGACGGTGATGTCCGTCAGGGCGTTGCCGATTCCGAGAACGAGCGGTTGGGACATGGGCACCTCTGAGCAAAGAGAAACTGATGCAGGCTTTGTATTCCGGGAGCGACCTTTCGTCAAGGACATCCGGGGCGTTGACCAGGCCCGGATGCATGGGTTAGAATTCCGGATTCAGAATTTGCCACAGGAGGCTCCATGAGCGGGCACAAGTTGGGCGTCATCGGCGGTTCGGGTCTCTATGGCCTGGATGAGTTGCTGAACGTGGAGAGGCATCGGGTCGAAACCCCATTTGGCGACCCCTCTGGCGACTATGTCTGTGGTGACCTGGGCGAGCAGGAGTTGGTGTTTCTGCCCCGGCATGGGGAGGGGCACACGCTGCTTCCTTCCGAGGTGAATTATCGGGCCAACATCCATGGCTTTCGGCAACTTGGCGTCCGGCATATCTTGAGCGTGTCGGCCGTGGGCAGCCTTAGGGAGGATGTGCATCCAGGGGAGATGGTTGTTCCTGATCAGCTCTTTGATCGGACCCGTCTGCGCCCCAATACCTTTTTTGGCCAGGGTTTGGCGGCCCATGTGTCTTTCGGAGACCCCTTTTGTCCCCAGCTTCGCGCCACTTTGCTTGAGGTCCTCCGTGAATTGAATTTGCCTCATCATGACGGCGGAACTTACGTTTGCATGGAGGGCCCCTGTTTTTCCACCCGTGCCGAATCTGAATTTTATCGATCCATCGGGGCATCCGTTATCGGTATGACCAATTTGCCAGAGGCCAAATTGGCACGCGAAGCGGAGATCTGTTACGCCACTTTGGCTCTGAGCACTGACTATGATTGTTGGCATCAATCGGAAGAAGCAGTGAGTGTCGAGGCCGTGGTGGCGGTTGTCCAGCAGAACAGCGCTGCTGCACGGCGAGTGCTGGCTGGCCTGGCAAGGCGATTCCGGCCCCAGGCCGGTTGCAAATGCCAAAGCGCTTTGGCTAACGCCATCATGACCGACATGGGGCGCATTCCCACAGCTGCCCGGCAGCGTTTGGCTTTGCTGCTGGAGCCTTATCTAGGCGATTCCTGAGGGAAATTTCTTGTCAAGCCAGCAATCCCTGTGCTAAAGGTTTTTCGAGTGAAATCAAGGCTCTGTTAGAGGCCCCTTCTCTTTTTGGGGCCTCTAATGCTGCGATGTTTGGCGCAGTGTTGCTGCTTTGGGCCTCGAGGGGAAGGTAGACCTTCGCCGAGGGGCCAAGCGTCTGACGGTGTGATGGAAGAAACTTCGGGTCCGGTTTTGACGGGACGATGGTGACTTGATGAAATTTCGATGCCAGGAATGCAACGCCCAGTACCAAATTGCAGACGAGAAACTCGGTAAAAAGGGGGTTCGGGTTCGCTGCAAAAAGTGCGGGGAAGTAATCACGGTTCTGCCGGAGGAGTCGACCGAAGAGGAAGACAGGCATGAT
>JAUVAM010000398.1 GCA_030591745.1 Deltaproteobacteria bacterium | reverse complement strand
GCCCATGTTTTAGAACGGGTTTGTCCTGACATGGATCCCAGCTTGTTGCCAGACGGCGATGCCATGAGGCCGGCCGGACCGACCATCCTCCGTTTTACCGCCACCGGCATGAAGGGTCGGGTCAACATCGTGGTGCAGGACGTGACCCGTATGCGTTGGTTGGAGAGTACGTTTTCACGCTACGTGTCCCCGGCGATCATTGAGCAGATGCGCTCCATGACCGCGACCGACTTTTTGTCCACCGAGCGACGCGAGTTGACGCTACTTTTCGCGGATCTGCGCGGCTTTACTGCCATGAGCCAGCGCTTGAGCCCCGAGCAGGTGCATGAGGTGGTCAACTCCTTTTTGAGCAACATGGTCGACTGCGTGGCCAAGCTGGACGGCACGGTGGACAAGTTTGTGGGGGATGAGATCATGGTCATCTTCGGTGCGCCCGTGCCCATGGAGGACCACGCGCTCAGGGCCTTGATTTGTGGCGTGGAAATGCAGCGGGTCCATGCCGAGTGGGCGACCGTGCGGGAGGCAGCAGACTTGCCCGTGCTGCCGATGGGCGTGGGCCTGGCCACCGGGCCGGTGGTGGTGGGCAACGTGGGTACGCCCACGCGGATGGATTACACGGCCCTCGGCCATACGGTGAACCTGGCTGCCCGGCTTTGCTCGGCGGCCGAGCCCGGCGAGGTTTTGACGGTGCCCGCCAGCCATGCCGCGGCCATGACGTCCTTGTCTACCTATCAAGGCTCCGTCAAGGTGCCGCGTCTGAGCTTTCAGCCGAAAGGCAAACTTAACTTTAAGAATGTTTCCGATCCAGTGGACGTGGTCAGCGTGAAAGTGAAAGCATCGAGTTAGTCTAATGGTACGTGGCTACAAGGACTCAAGAGAACCCTTCCGAACCCTCCTGGATACGGCCCATGACGCCATTTTTTTGATGCGAGGGGACCGCTTCATCGACTGCAATCCTCGGACGCTGTCGATGTTTGGGTGCAATCGAGAAGACATCATTGGTCAACCCCCCGATCGCTTCTCGCCTGAGCTTCAGCCGGACGGACGCTCGTCCGAAACGGCCGCCGCTCAATACATCCAGGCGGCGATTGGCGGAGAGGCCATGTTTTTCGAGTGGGTTCACTGTCGCTTAGACGGACATGTCTTTGATGCCGAGGTCTCTCTGAACGGGGTGCAGTTGAAGGGAGAACCCCATCTGCTGGCGGTGGTGCGCGATATCACGGGCCGCAAACAAGCGGAGCGAGAACGAGAGGACTTGGCCATCGGACTCCGCCAGGCTCAACGATTGGAGGCTTTGGGCACGCTTGCCGGGGGCATCGCTCACGACTTCAATAACTTGCTACAGGCTATCTTGGGTTACTCGGATCTCTTGTTGATGGACTCAAAGGTCGGAGACCGCGGTCACATTGAGCTTTCTGGAATTGCCAAGGCGGCTCAAATGGGGGCCCGCTTGACGAAACGTTTGCTGACTTTGAGCAGGCAGGAGAAGGCGGATGCGGAGTTGGTGGATTTCAACCAGCTCATTTCCGACATGGGCGGCCTGCTTCAGCGCATCGTACCGAGCATGATTGAAATCAAGATGGAATTGGCCTCTGATCTGTCGCCCATCATGGCGGATCGGGGTCAGATGGAGCAGGTTCTGATGAATCTAGCCATCAACGCAAAAGACGCCATGCCGGAGGGTGGGTGTTTGACTTTTAAGACTGATTTGTTTGAGTTGGCTTCGTGCTCTGAGCCGTTGAATGCGCGACTGGGTGCTGGTGAAACCTGTGTTCGCCTGGAGGTTTCCGATACGGGATTTGGGATGGTGCCCGATGTGGCTGAGCATGCTTTTGAGCCGTTTTTTTCCACCAAACCGCGGGATAAGGGTTCGGGCCTCGGTCTCTCCATGGTTTACGGCATCATTAAGGGACATGGTGGCCATGTCAGTATTGAAAGTGAGGAGGGAAGGGGTACGCGATTCATCATTAGCTTGCCCTGTGATGTGGGTGTCACTTTGTCGAAAGAAGACATGTTCGAAAATGGGGCACAAATCGTCGGGGGCGATGAGACCCTTCTCCTGGTCGACGATGAAGAATCTTTGCGAGAACTGGGTCGGCAGTTGTTTGTTCGGCATGGCTATCGGGTGTTGACCGTCGACTCGGGCGAGGCGGCACTGGATTTGCTTCGAGCCAAGGGGTCGCATGTTGATTTGATCTTGTTGGACCAAATTATGCCGGGTATGGGTGGCCGAAAATGCTTGGCGCTTGTTTGTCAGGAGTTCGCGGACTTGCCGGTGCTGATCCTGTCGGGCCATGTGCCTGCCGGAAGTGAAGCGGACTTGTTAAGCATGGGCGCCAAGGGCTTCTTGCGAAAACCCCTCAATGCCCGGAATTTGCTCTCCACGGTTCGCGAAGTTTTGGATGCTGAGAAAGAAGAAGGCCTCAACCCTCGGCGTTGACGTAAGGCACGTACTCTCTGCATGGCTGGCCGCGCAGGGCGTGGCAGTCGGGCCTTTCGGTGGGGACTTCGATACCGGGGATTATCGGCAGGACGATGGATGAAGGATGCTCGGCGTGATGGCCGATGCTGTGCGTGGGGGCCGGATCCTGGTCGAGCAGGATGAAGAACCACCAGGACTTGGCGTCTCCGGGGGTGTCTACGCTGATGCGGATGCGGGAACCGGCGCGGAAGATGTGCGCGAAGGGCATGATCTCGACCCGGGCTTCGTGCCAGGTGCCGGGCACCAGGGGCTCGACGTCCGCCTCGTAATGGCTCTTGACCGGACGCAGTTCGGTGGCGTCGTCCCGCAGGGCGCGGTGGCTTGCCCTGAGCGTGCCGCCCTGTACATAGCTCTCCATGCCGTCTGGCCGGACCTCGGTCAGGTTGACCTCTAAGTCAGCGTCCGTGGCTGTGCTCGAGAGCCACAGGTCTGCGCTGCCCGTACCGATCATCACCAGATCCTCTTCCAATGGCGCGCTCTCAAAGGCCACGGCGTGACCCTCGGCCAGGGGTCGATAGTCGTAGTCGGGCTGCGGGTCGTTGATGCTGTTGCGGTTGTTCAAAAAGGTGCGCGAGCCTGCCGCGGCATCGTGCTCAAAATTGCTCATGCCTCCTTCAGTGTCCGGTGCTACATCGGTCAAGAGGCCGCCGGGTTGAAAATACCAGCGCCGGGCTTGGGTCTCCGGGTGGGGCCATTTGTCGAAGGCCACGGCGAAGGTGCCGTCGGGCGCGCCGGGGACATAGTCCGGATTTGCGCCGCTCTCGAAGACGATGCGCACCGGGGGCTCGGCCTCATAGTCGGCCAGGGCCTGCTCGTAGCTCGTGTAGTCGGCGAATCGGTTTGCGGGTAGTTCCAAGGAGGTGCCGTAAATGAAGTCAAAGAACATGGGCGCCAAGGCCACCAGGTCCGGAGGCAGGACCGGCACTTGCCGGGCCACGTAGAGATCCAAAAAGATTTTCCACTCGGTGAGTTGCTGGGCGGCGTATCCGTCCGCGTGCACTCCGTTGGTGGCGATGAAGCGCGCAATCGGCGCGTTTTGGAACTTGTCCCAGAAGGTGGCGAAGTGGGGTCCGGTCTGCTCGTCCTGCCAGTGACCCGAGTTGTAGACGGGCACGTTAATTTGATCCACGAAGGTGGAAGGGTCCACCGGCTTGGCCACTTCGTCCGTGTAGTATGGGTTTTCAAGGGCTTTGCTTACCGCATCCAGTTTTTGGGCATGGAGTTTTTGGTTTTCCTCGCAGAGCGTGTCTCCACCTTCGACGCGGTCCGTGATCCACTGATGGGCGTAAGGCGCGGCCTTGTCCAGCACGTTTTCGATCCAGGCAAGCGCAAAACCGTTGTTGTAGATGCCCCCGGGCATCAGGCAGGAGGAGGCCGTGTCGGCGATGACGCTCATGGGTGAAATCGCAGCCAAGCTCGGCGGATGCATCTTGGCGATGAAGAGCTGGGTGATGCCCGGGAAGGATAGTCCGGCCATGCCTACCTTGTTGTGCTTGACCCAGCTCTGCCGAGAGACGATTTCGATGACCTCGTAGCCGTCGATGAGCTGCAGGGGCTCGAAGTAATCATAGGCCCCGCCGGAACAACCCGTGCCCCTGAGATTCACCCCCACCGATGCGTAGCCCATGAAGCCGCCGATCAGCCCTGATGGGTGACTGGGCGCGTTGCAGACCACGGGGTAGGAACCGCAGAGAAACTCCAGGTCCGCACCCAGGGACTGGCCGGGTTGAGATGGGCTGTAGCCGGAGATGTTGACGATGGTTGGATAGGGACCGTCTTCCGGCGGTCCGGGCAGCCAGACAAAAGCCGAAAGCTGGGTGCCGTCACGCATGGTCAAATACTGATAACCCTCGCTCAGGACTTGGCTTGCGTAGAGTGCTTCGTCGGGTACGCTCTGCTCGACCGAGATGATCGTCAAGGGTCCGGTGAAGTCTTCGGGATTCGCCACCGGGCGAATTTTGTAACCCTCGCCGGGCGGAAGTTGGCGGAATACCTTGCCACCCATCTCATCTGTTGCGCCCGTGGACAGCACCACATCCTCGGCGGTCACCACCTCGAATTCGCTGCCGGCATCGGTGTTCCAAAGATAGAGCTGCTCGACCGTCGCGCGGACGGAGAAGTTGGCCGAGACCCGAGAATCGTCATCTCCCCCGCAGGCGGAAAAGAGCAAAACCAGCAGGGAGGCCAACAGTAGAATGGGGACACGATGAGAATCTGCAT
>JAUVAM010000557.1 GCA_030591745.1 Deltaproteobacteria bacterium | reverse complement strand
GCAGATCGGCCATGTCGGCATCGCGCCAGGTGTTGTCCGTGGCGGACCAGGCCCAGGTGGTGGCCACGGGCATGTAGTTGCTGCTGGCCATGTCCAGATAATCTCCACCCATGGCGAAGAGTCGTCCGTCGGCCGCCACCACCTGGCTGTTGGCCAAGGCCTCGGGCAAGCTGTCGATGGGCTGCCAGGCGTCGGATGCGTGGCGCAGGCGGATGAGCGCCATGGCCTGCTTGTCGTCGGTCCCGGTCGAACATTGCACGGTCAGTTGCTCGGCAGGGCTCAGGGGGGCGTCGACCGGTACGGCGATCTCCACTGAAAAGTCCAGGCTGCCGTCGGCGGGTACCGTCAGGCTGCCGGGATTTGTGCTGACGGTCCAGCCCGAAGTGCTGGAGGCGCTGGTCGTGGCCTCGAGCTCGGTCGTGCCGAAATTGCTCACCGTGTAAGTGAGCTGCAAATTGGCCCCTGGTTCCGTCACCAGTTCCTGGTGCGCGGGGAAGAGCCCGGCCCCGTCGCTTTTTGCAAAGCGTACCGAGTACTCGTCGGGAATTCCGCCAGCGCCCGGGCAGAGGCCCAGGCCGATGTCGCCCAATTCGTTTTCCAGGCCGATGGTGGTGTTGGCGTCCCAGCGGGGCCCGCCGGCCAGGTTACCCGAGTCCATCACGTTGACCTGGATCTCGAAGCTGTCTTCGTAGAGCACGATTTGGAAGGTCACGGGATCGCTCTCCCAGTCGTCCAAATACAGATCCACGGCCTCGAAGGTGACGACAAACATCCTGGAACCTGCCACGCCCATGGTGGCGTAATAAATCTCTCCCGAGGTGGCCGCGCCGGGGTCCAAGTCCTGGTAGAAGCCGTAAACCGCCAGGTTGGGTTCTTCGACCTGGGGCAGGGGGCATTGGCCGGCGTATCCTAGGCTCATGTCCGCGTCTTGGAAGGCCACGAAGCCGTTGGAGCCCACATAGATGAATGAGTAAGTGGTTCCGTAGAATTCGAAGGCGAAGGGCATATCGATGGGATCGCTTATCGCATCATCGCCCAAACTGATGCGGGTCCCCGAGCTGATGTCGATCCATTCGTAGGTTGCGCTTGCTTCATCGGAATCGGCCCAGCCGTATCCCCCTTGATCGGGCCCTCCGGTGGCGGCAAAGGTTGAAGCGGACAAGGCTAGAATCAGTATGCTGGTCAGACAACAGCACAGACTGCCCCTTTTCATTGGAACCTCCCTGGTATTTTTTTCCATTTACTCATGGGCGATCCCCGGCGGCAAGCAAAATTACCCTATCGCTTGTTGACAAATGGCGCTGTGAAGGGGATCTTGACCCTTGTTCGAGAACGGGATGCACCCGTTCGGCAGTAGGAGGAAACAACCATGATCGACGGCCTTGTCATCCTGCTGATGGGATTGGGCGTGGTCTTCGTGTTCTTGGTGATCCTGATGGGTTTCATCAAGCTCTTGAGCCTGCGCAAGGCTCGACCCCTCATCCATGCCTGCATGGCGGGAGTGCCCGCCTTTCGACCCAAGGTCACCGGACCGGGCAAGCGGGTGGATCTGGGTGGCAAGGTAGATGAAAGGCCGGACGAGGGCGCGCACTTGGCCGCCGCCGTGGCCGTGGCCCTGGTTTTGTCCGCCAGGCGTCCGCCGAGACCCTGTCTTGTGGCCGAAGGACCCAGCAATTGGCGTAGCGCCGGTCGGGCGGATCAAATGAAGGTTTTGGGGAGTCGGCGATGAATCTCTCGGACGCCGTTTTGGATTTCTCCGGGCAGATGGGGCTGATGCACATGGGTTGGCAGGAGCCGCTCATGTGGGCCATCGGCGGTCTGCTCCTCTTTCTGGGTGTCTACAAGAAGTTCGAGCCCCTTTTGCTGATCCCCATCGGCTTCGGTGCCATTCTGACCAACATTCCCACCGCCGGCATGATGCAGCCCGGTGGTTGGCTCTACGCGGTTTACCAGTTCGGCATCGAGGGGCCGGGGCTTTTTCCGCTGGTGGTCTTCATGGGCGTGGGTGCCCTGACCGACTTCGGCCCCCTTTTGGCCAACCCCAAAACATCCCTTTTGGGGGCCGCGGCCCAACTGGGCATCTTCGTCACGGTCATCGGCGCTTTGGCCTTGGGCTTCGACCTGAAGGAAGCCGCCGCCATCGGTATCATCGGCGGTGCCGACGGACCCACTTCGATCTACGTGGCCGGGCGTTTGGCCGACCATCTTCTTGGGCCCATCGCCATCTCGGCCTATTCCTATATGGCCCTGGTGCCCATCATCCAGCCGCCCATCATGCGGCTTCTGACCACGAAAAAAGAGCGGGCCATCAAGATGGAGCAGACCCGCGAGGTTTCCCGTCTGGCCAAGATTGTTTTCCCAGTGGGCGTGGTCTTGCTTTGCGCCCTGCTGGTGCCCTCGGCCACGCCGCTTGTCGGTATGCTCATGTTCGGCAATTTGCTTCGGGAGGCCGGCGTGGTGGACCGTTTGGCAAAGACCGCCCAGAACGAGTTGATCAACATCGTCACTATCTTTTTGGGTCTTTGCGTGGGCGCCAAGATGAGCGCCCCTGATTTTTTGAACCTGAACACCTTGATGATCATGGGCCTGGGTATGGTGGCCTTCATGATCGGTACGGCCGGCGGGGTTCTTTTGGGCAAGCTCATGTGCCTGATGAGCGGTGGCAAGGTCAACCCCCTCATCGGCGCGGCCGGCGTCAGCGCCGTGCCCATGGCCGCCAGGGTGGTTGAAATCGAGGGCCAGAAGGCCAACATGGACAATCACCTGCTCATGCACGCCATGGGCCCCAACGTCTGCGGGGTCATCGGTTCGGCCGTCGCGGCCGGCGTGTTGTTGTCGTTAGTTTAGAGGCCCTTTTTTCTAGGGCCTCTTATGCTGCGACGTATTGCGCAGTGTGATGAGTGCAGGGAGGCACGATATGAAGACCATCAAAGAAGGCCTGGCTGATTTGGATGCGCGTGAAGAAAAAGCGCTGGCTCAAGGCGGCGAAAAGGCCGTAGCCAGGCAGCACAAAGGCGGCAAGCTGACAGCCCGTGAGCGCCTGGCCCTGCTTTTCGATGCCGACAGTTTCTCAGAGACCGATATGTTCGTGCGTCACCGCTGCCATAACTTTGGCCTGGAGAAAACCGAGATCCCGGGCGACGGCGTGGTCTGCGGCTATGGCCTGGTGGGTGGCCGACGCGTTTTTTCATACGCGCAGGATTTCACCGCGCGAGCCGGTACGATGAGCGAAATGCAGTCGAAGAAAATCTGTCGCCTGATGGATTTGGCCATCAAGACCGGTGCGCCCATGGTGGGTCTGAATGACTCGGGTGGTGCGCGGATCCAGGAAGGCGTCGACGCCTTGAGCGGATACGGTCAGATTTTCTTTCGGAACACCTTGGCCTCGGGCGTGGTGCCGCAGATCAGCGGCATCATGGGACCCACGGCTGGCGGGGCCGTCTACTCGCCGGCCATGACCGACTTTGTTTTCATGGTGAAGAACTCAAGCTACATGTTC
>JAUVAM010000153.1 GCA_030591745.1 Deltaproteobacteria bacterium | reverse complement strand
GTCTGGCCCGCTTTTTTGGGATTGGATTCTGGCCCTTTGGGATTCCGGGTTGGTTTCGAAACCCGCCCCGCCACCTCGGAGACCAGTGGGCTGACACCATGGTAGTAGGGGCGGAGGATACGCCCGGACCCGTCAAAGTCATTCTGGCCCTTGGACTTTTTTGCGTCCTTCTCCCATACATGGCATCAAATTCGCTACTTGTAGCCAGTATCCAGACCGCACCTTACAAGGTGGTGGTGGCATGCATTGAGACCAACAGGCCTGAATCTGATATTGCCTGGTTTCCGAATGGATTCCATTATCAGTCCCAAAAGAACCTTCTTTTCTCTATTGAGCAGGCAACAGTCCACTTGGAGGTGGATGGCGAAATCCAGGGTTTCGCGTTGAACAATAGCAGACAGAAAGGTTGGCATGTAGTCAACTCGACCATGACCCTACGCCATTCTTGCCAGGAGAAAGGCCCCAAGACGAAAAAGCCAGGCAGCCTGGAATCCGGCGAGACGGAAGACGAACCGGCCAGGCCGGTAGAAAGATGGCGGCACTGCAGTGACATGTTGCCAGACGAAGCGCCCAAACTCATTCGGAAGGGGAACGAATTTGAATTCAGATACGAGGTACCCCTGGATCTCTTTCGCTGCATGCAGGAGAACAAGCTCGATCTGAAGGGTTCCGTCAGCACGTATTTTGGGAATGAGGAGCAGTCAGAAGACTCTTTTTCAATCTACGATCATCTCGTTTATCACCCCAAAAGACCCATCGCTTATGTTTTTCTCAAAGAGATGTCATGGGGCTTCGACATCAGGGCCACAATCAAGAAAGGCCGCGACACCAAGCGTGAGAGCGCCAGTGTCTCGGGCTGCCAGAAGCAAAAGATCGACGGTTTGAGGATCCGACTAATCGCGGAAAAAAATGACGAGGTGTTTAGAAAAATCGAATCGGATTTGGTTAAGTACGAGTGCCCAGAGACAGAGTCAGAACCGGCACCGGAGACGGGGTCCGAACAAAAACAAGATTCGGAGCCAGAGCAGGAACAAGCCTCGGGATCGCCACAGAAACAAAAACCTGAGCCAGAACAGAAGCACAACTCGATGTCGGAGTTCAATTTGGTATCCACAGTCTCAACCCAGAATATCCAGGTGCTGCTGGAGCGCAAAGCCGACATGGGCCGAATATCGATCCAGCCCAAAAACAGCGCCGCCTTCAATGCGGCTTGCCGGCCCTCCGCTGACACACCCTTGGTGCTTCGTCTGTATGCCGGGCGCAGCTGGGATCAGGTGGAGAAGTCCCGAAAAGCCGTGGAAAAACTGGCAGGACGAGAGTCCGGCAGTGAATTCAGACACAGCTTTTCACTGAAAAAAATATGCCGCACAAAACCAGAGTTCCTGGGGATCTCAGCCAAAGGCCGCGGATGTCTCGGCAAGCATCTCTCCCAGGAGCGCGTGGTTATCGCTGCTGGCGAGGGGCTGTGCGAAAACTGACATCCCTGTCGCTTTGTGCCGTCGACCCTTGTTCCCGATCTCCCGAGTCTGAGCTCCCAATTCCTTGCCAGGGGGCTTTCTGGGAAGTAACCTTGCTCTTGTGAAAGGAAGATCATGGACAAAATCGATGAGAGACAATTCGGCGGACAGCGCAAAGAACACCGCCTGACGGTCAACAAGGAATTCCGGGATGTGAACGAGTTCATTCTGGAGTATGTGCAAAACATTTCCAAAAGCGGGGCCTTCATTAAAAGTGACGACCCCTTGCCTGTGGGCACCAAGGTGCACCTGCGATTCACCCTGATCATGGATGAATTGGAAACCCTCGAGGGCGAGGGCCGGGTGGTTCGGGTCGTGCCCCCCATCGGCGACCAACCGGCGGGCATGGGCGTGATCTTCACCAGCCTGAGCCAATTCTCGGAAAAACTGCTCGAGAAAATCCTGGCCCGCAAAGTCATGGATTGAGCCTCTCCGATGAGTGACCCATCCGCAGCCAATCCCCTGGATCGCATCTTCAATGCTCGTTCGGTGGCCTTCGTGGGCGCATCCAACAAGGCCACCACCATGGGCACGATTCAGATGCTCAATACCCTGAAAAGCACTTTCGCCGGGCCCGTGATCCCCATCCACCCCAAAGCCAATGAGGTCTTGGGACAAAAAGCCTATCCCAGTCTCCGGGATCTACCTGAGCCCGTGGACCTGGCCGTGCTCATCGTGCCCACGAAAGCCGTCATCTCCGTGGTGGAAGACGCCATCGCCCGAGGCATCAAGCATCTGGTCATCACGACCGCCGGTTTTCGCGAGGTAGACGACGAAGGCCGACGCAACGAAGAACATCTGGTGGAACTTGGCCGCAAACACGACCTGCGCTTCGTGGGCCCCAACTGCATCGGCGTGATCAATGCCCACAGCGGTCTGAACACCACCTTTTTCCCTTATCGACACCAACCTGGCCCACTGGGTTTGGCATCTCAGTCCGGCACCTACGTCACCCAGACCCTGGATTTGCTGGCCCGCTGGGGCATCGGGCTCTCCAAGGGTATCAGCATCGGCAACGCGGCCAGCATCGACCTGGCCGACGCCTTGGACTTCTTCGCCGAGGACGAAAAGACCCGAGCGGTCGCCATGTACATCGAAGGCGTGAGCGACGGGCGACGTTTTTTCGAAGCGGCTCGCCGTTGTGCTGCGATCAAGCCAGTTGTGGCGCTCTATGTGGGAGGCACCGAAAGCGGGGCCCGCTCCGGAGCCTCCCATACCGGAGCCCTGGCCGGCCCAGATGCCCTCTATGAGGGTTTACTCCGCCAGGCCGGCGTCATCCGCGCCCGAAGCGTGGCCGACCTGTACCAATGGGGCTGGGCCCTGGCCACCCAGCCCGTGCCCAAAGGCCGACGCATGGCCATCCTGACCCACTCCGGCGGACCCGCCACCAGCATGGCCGACGCCGTGGAACGAACCGGCATGCGTCTACCCCGACTGTCTGATTCCCTACAGAAAAAAATCCGCAAGCTGATCCCCCACACGGGTTCGGCGACCAATCCGATCGACCTCACCTTCAACTTGGACCCCAAGCTGCTCAACCAAACCCTGCCCGAGATGCTCTTGGAAAGCGGCGAGGTAGACGGCCTGCTGATGCACGGACTCCAGGGTTCCAGCTTCTTCGAGGGCGTGCGCGAGCTTGCAGGCGATCTGGTGGATTTGGACGTGGAACAACTCACCTCCTTCACATCCTATATGGCGCAGCCTCTCTTCGACATGGCCCAACGAATGGACAAGCCCATTGTCATGAGCGCTTTCTACGATCGCCAAGACAACGTGGTCCGGGCCTTGCAGGATCACCATGTGCCGGTCTTCGACATGCCCGAACGGGCCGTCGCGGCCATGGCGGCTCTGGTGCGCTACGGCGAGCTGCGCAAGCGGACCGCGAGCTAGAGCAGGAGTCTGCCTTGAATCTGGACCGACTCCTCAAAGCCCGAACCGTGGCCGTCATCGGCGCTTCGAACCGACCGGGTTCGGTGGGTGCCAAGGTGATGGAGTCCCTCTTGGCCTCCGGCCGAAACGTGTTGCCCATCAACCCCAAGCACAAATCCATTGCCGGGCTACCCGCGCTGCCCTCCACCGACGACCTGCCGAGAGATCAGGTGGACTTGGCCGTCGTGGTCCTGCCCGCCCATCGCGCAGCCGAAGAGGTGCGGCGTGCTGCCGCGCGAGGCGTGCCTTTCATCATCGTGGTGGCGGGGGGCTTTTCCGAGCAAGGAAAACAGGGCGCCTCCCTTCAACAAGAAATGCTCCACGCGGCCCAAGATTCCGGGGCCAGGCTCTTGGGCCCCAACACGATTGGCCTATGGGTGCCGGATGACGGACCCGACACCTTGTTCGTGGAGCACGATTTCAGCCTCCTGAGTCGCAGCGGCTGCGTGGCCTTTCTGAGCCAAAGCGGGTCGGTTGGCGTGGAGGCGCTGGGTGCGGCTTCGCCGTACGGTTATCGCATGCGGGCCTTCATCAGCCTGGGCAACAAGGCCGACCTGGATGAATGTGACTTCTTGGAGCATTTCAGAGACGACGACCGCTGTGGCTGTGTGGCCATGTACTTGGAAAGCATTTCCTCCGGCAGACGATTTTTGCAGGCCGCCCGAGAGTTGGCCCGGGTCAAACCCGTCATCGTGCTGAAAGCCGGCCGCACCGCAGCCGGTGCCGGGGCGGTGGCATCTCACACCGGCGCCTTGAGCGGCTCTCATCGGGTGGTGGAAGGTGCCCTGACGCAGTTCGGATTGCTGAGCGTGAACGATGACCAAGCGCTGCTGGACGGTGCCAAGGCCCTGGCGCTTTGTCCGCCGGCCCGGGGGGGGCGCATGGCCGTGCTCACACCGGCCGGGGGCTACGGGGTCATGGCGGCCGACGCCATCGACTCCTGTGATGGCGAACTCAACTTGGCCCAACTATCAGATGAAAGCCGCCAGCTAATTCAACAAGACAGCCTGGAATTCGCGAGCGTAGCCAATCCGGTGGACCTGACCGGTTCGGTGGACGACGACATGTTCGTCGCAGCCCTAGGGCACGTCCTCGCCGATCCGCAGGTGGACTTGGCCTTGGTCATGTGCTTTTTGGCACCACCTGGCCTGAGCGACGATCTGCCTGTACGTCTGGCCCAGGTCGCCCAAAGTTCGGACAAACCGGTAATTTTCGTGGCCATGCACGGCGAGAAAACCGCGCCCCTGTGCCGCAAACTCACCGAAGCCGGCTCGGCAGCCTACCCCAGCCTGCGCCAAGCACTAGAAGCATGCCGTCTCCTGGTGCGCCGCGGACGCTGGTTGCAACAACACGTTCAGAATTCTCTACCGCCTGCCGCCTGCGGAGGAATGTAATCATGCGGCCCGAACTCTTCGAGCGCTGCTTGGCCCGCCTGGTGTTGGACGAAGAGGCCCCAGCCCAATTGCTGGCCCTGGGCGATCACGGAGCGGCCATGGCCATCGGGCCGATCGAGCACATTTTCGCCTTCCGATACAACCCGGGCAGCGAAGACGCCTTCCATGCCCATCTAAAAAAACTGGTGCGCGATCTCCGGGCCGGGCGAATCACCATCCTGGTCATCGGCGGAGATGAAAGCACCTTTGCCCTGTGCAAGTCCGTACGTCCACTGGGACTCAAACGAGCCCGTGTGAGTTTGCTGCACTTAGACGACGTGGGTGAACTGCGCGCAAGTCCCCCCTCCCTGCGGGCACAGGCCTGGGTCAAGCGCCTGGATACCGTGGGCGCGCCCGCCAGCCACGACGATCAAAATCTTGACGAGATCCGGGCGCGGCTGCACACCGCCGTCAACCCCAAGGTCGAGGGAAGCGAGCAGCTCAAGGCCTTTGCAAGCGCCCTGCGCACCCGCCGACCCCTGGCCACCTGGGCCCTGGCTGGCCTGTGTTCCATCGTCTTTGTCCTGCAGCACCTTTGGGGCGGCAGCGACTTCGTGCCGGCTCTGGTGCGCATGGGCGCCAACGGACCGGGATTGGTGGCCCAAGGCGAATACGAACGCCTCTTTGCCTCCATTTTCTTGCACGGCAACCTGCAACACATCTTCTTCAACGGCATGGCGCTCGTCGTCTTGGGCTCCTTTGTCGAGCGACTCTTGGGCGCGCGCCGTTTCCTGGTGCTCTTTGCCTTCAGCGGTCTGGCCGGTTCGATTGCCTCGGCCATGCTGGGCGAAGGTTTCAGCGTGGGTGCTTCCGGCGCCATCCTGGGCCTGCTGGGTGCCAGCGCCGTGTTCACCTTTCGCCCCGTGCCCGGTTTGCTGCCCGAGGTGGTGCTGGTGCAGCTCAAACGCAACATGCTCATCAACATGGTCCTGGTGGGCGTGGTCAGCCTCTTACCCAGAGTGGATCTCTTCGCCCACATGGGCGGTGTCGCGGCCGGCGCCCTGCTGGTCTGGTCCGGTCTGCTCACCAAGGACCTGCCCCGCTTGGCCCCTGCCAATCCAGAAGACGCCCAGGATGCGCCTCGAAGCCCGGTTTGGTTAAGTCCGCTGGCCATCGTCTCCTGCCTGGCCATGCTAGGCGGCCTGGGCATGGCCATGATCCAAGGCCAACCCTGGCTCCTGGCCCAGGCACCAAAATTCGTCCATCAAAATCTTGGCGAAACCGGAGTCAAGGTAGATGTGCCCGAACTGCTCATCGACAGGCCTCAACACAGTGCCGAGGCCGTCTTCGACGAGTTCGCCTACGGGGCCATCGATCGGGATCCGGTTCTGGTGGCCATCAGCGTGGCCAAACCCGAAAAACCCATCCCGGCCGACCAACTGGAGGCCCAGTTTCTGCTGGTCCAACAGGCCAGAGAACAGCAAGCACCCAAGGGTGCCAGGCGGGACGGCCAGTCCAGGGTGAGGGAGCTCTCCGGCATCCCCACCTTGGAAGAGAAATTCGTCTACGAGCCGGCCAGCCTGCAACTCTGGCGCTACAGTCGCCTCTACTCCACGGCCGCCATCACCATCGAGGTCCTGGTTTGGCCCCAAGCCTCGACCCCATGGCGCCGAGTAGGCGAACAAATGTTACGCTCTCTGCAGGCCCCGAGCGCCTTCTGAGAAAACGCAACAGCCGATATGCGCAAATGGAGAAAATGGATGACTGACTTGCGGGCCTTCTTTTTGTGCGTCGTGTCCCTCTTGAGTCTGGCCTGCTCCGGGACCATAGCCGTGAACGACCATGAGCCCCTCCAGGATGCTGGCGTCGACGGTGATGCCGGAGATGCTGGAGTCGTCGATGCCGGGGACGCTGGAGGCGCTGATGGGGTCACAGATGCCGGGGACGCTGGCGATTTGGGCGACGAGGATCCTTTGCCGGATCGTTGCCCGCCGCTTAGCGAGAACCCACCCGTGCATGCCTGCCTGGCGGCCGGGTGGACGGACTTCACGCTGGGCAATCTGCTGCTTTTGGATTCCCCGTCCATGGCCTCGGCCGGGATGGACTTCGTACTCGAAATCACACCGGAGGGCGTCGTCGTCCAGACGGTGGTTCCCCAAAGCAACAACATCCTGGGCGCAAGGGACCTGCTGCTCGATCCCGTAAGCGGAAACCTCCTCTATTCCGTAAGCGACTGGACAGGCCAAATCTTCGAGATCCGCGAGGTCAATGCGGACGGCACCCTCTTGAGCACCCTCGAAATGCCGGCCACCACAAACGGCGGCAACATCGCCATGGCCTTCGATCATCTCGGCACCCTGCATGTCGCCTACGACGGCGCGATCTACACGATGCCGTCGGGAGACAGCACGCTGACCTGGTGGCTGGATTTCCCGGAAGGCATGGGTCTGGGTGAAATCGATCTGGACCGCCGCGGCAACCTCTATCTCACGGATCCCTTCACGACCGAGAGCGTCATCCGCTTCGCGACGGATGGATCGCATTGCACGCTCGCGGGTCCAGAGGAGGGCCTGGCGTCACCCTATGGCCTGTGCGTAACGCCCAACGACGAAGTCTACGTAACGGGCTTCGATCCCGAAAGCCATGACTGCCAAATCCACAAAGTCGACGCGGACGGAACCGTCGGCCTGGCGGCGGACGACGTCGCGGCAGCAGGCAGTTCGATCCGTGGCCTCGACACGGATGCCGCGGGTCAGCTTTACGCGACCGTTGAGGGCCCCCAGTCCGCCCTTCTCAAAATCCACACAGACGGGAGTCATGAAGTCTTCGTCGACGAGGCGCAGGGCCTCATCCGACCCGCAAACGTGGTCTCGGTAAGCACGCCCTATCC
>JAUVAM010000336.1 GCA_030591745.1 Deltaproteobacteria bacterium | reverse complement strand
TCATCGGGAACATGGGAATCGTTTTTCGACGACAAGAGGCCACTCCTTGATTAATACCCAATAAATCAGCTAGAAAGAAGGGACACAAGCAAAGGAAAACAAATCCATGCGAGCCGTCGCTGTTTATTTCTCTCTCTGCTTGATCTTTCTGGCTGTGGCCTGTGACTCAACCCATGGCGAGCCCTATGAACTGGACGAACTGGGCTATCAAAGCTGCGCGGGTTACTTCGATTGTGGTCCGGGCCGTTTTTGTACAGAGGAAGCACTGTGCTGGGCGGAATGCCGCTTGACGCCTGACTGCCACCTGGTGGCCGAAAACACGCTTTGCAACCCCTTCGGCGATTGCGTCGAACAGGGCGGCGGCACGGAATGCAACGCCCACGCGGATTGCGAAGAGGGGCACTTTTGTAACGGCGTTTGCGCAAGCGGTGGCGCCGTATGCGGTGATTCCTCCGAATGCAGCCTGGGCGGCGACTGCGTGGGTACCTGCTCGCAGGCCTGCGGTTCCGACAATGACTGCACGCCCTTCGATCCCATGGTGCCGGACACTGAGTTTCTTTGCACCCCCGTGGGCCAGTGCCTGCTCACCGGCTGGGAACGATGGATCTCTCCGGGCGAATTGCCCCCCACCTCCTGTAAGCAAGACAGCCACTGCGTGGCCCTGGGTTGGGGCTGGCGTTGCGACTGCGACAAAACGCCTGATCCAAAAACAGGCATCCCGCGTTGCACCGGCGGTGCCGAGAGTGCCTGCGTGCCCACCGGCGAGCCCATCGACTTCGGCTCCGGCCCCGAGTCCAGCCCGGCCCACGACTTCGCCGGCGTCTGGGGCATGCGCATGGAGATCGGCGTGGTGACCGAGGTGCCCATCATCGGCTACCAAAACACCTATTCGGCCAACATATTTCTGGTCAAGGTGAGCCACGAAGAGGGCAACAAACTCAAAATCACCGAGAAACTCTGTGACTTACAGCTCATCAACTTCATCGACAGCGACGAGGATTTCAACGATTTGGGCTGGATGATCATCACGGCCCGCTATGTCAAATCCCTTGGCATCCTGGAACGTGAAGTGGAACTGTCCAGCGGCACCGCGGGCAGCCCCTGGCTGACCACCCAAAGCGTGGAAGTACGCGGTTGCGTCATCGACGATCCCATGAACAGTCCCTTGCCGGACAGGGACGCCTTCCTGGCCGATCCCAACGACGTCCGATTCTGGGACCAGGACGAGGACGGCAACGTGGGCATGACCACGCTGATGGACGGCATCATGCGCGGCAAGATTTTCAATGTGCAACGATGGAAAGCGATTTACGACGGCGAAATCATCAACGCAGACCACATCAAGGGGCTGGCCGCCATCGACAACGAGCAACTCATCATCGACGCCTCCAAACCCGATTTGATCCAGTCCAACAGCCAATCCACCATCCACTCACAGGCCGACCGAACTTACTTCCGCATGATGCGCTTTCCCGATCCGGAAACCTCCTGCGCCGACATCATTCGCGCGGCCGCCCTGGATGGTTCCTGGTTGGCCCATACGCCACACTTGGACGACGTACCCAATCCTTGATGGTGAAAAGAAAAGAGTAACCCATGCCCACACAGCGGCTGCTCATCCTCCTCCTAAGCATGAGCCTTTGTGCGGCATGCGGCGACTCCAACTGCCAGGTCGGCCAAGTGCTTGTCGACGGCGTCTGCGTGACGGACGGGGACGGCGACGGCGTAGCCGACAGTGAAGACAACTGCCCGGGCGAGTCCAACCCTGATCAAGCCGACACGGACGGCGACGGCATCGGCGATGCCTGCGAGGGCGTGGACTTAGACGCCGATGACGACGGCGTAATCGACGACGAAGACAACTGCCCGAATGACTACAACCCGGATCAGGCCGACTCGGACAACGACGGCATCGGGGATGTTTGCGAAGAAACGCAAGGCCTGGGCACGGTGGACGACCCCATCATCATCCCGGTGGAGGGAGACCGCTATATCTATATCGACGCCCGCGACACCACAGAGGGCCCCTCGGATCGCTTCGATGCTTATCCGCCCGACGAGTTGGATGAATCGGGCCCCGAGTTCGTCTACATGTTCGATCTGGATCAAGAGATGTCCGTCAACGCCCGTATCGCGACACCGGAACCCGACGGTGTGGACGTGGACTTGCACCTTCTGACCTCGGTCGAGCCTCTGGTCTTGCTCAGCCGGGCCAACGATCAGTTTGACGAATTCTTGGCCCCGGGTCGATACTATTTCATCATGGACACCTATGTATTGGACGGCACGGAAATGCCCGGACCCTATACTTTACGGATGGAGTTCGCCCGACAACACAACGGTACCTTGACCGACCCCGTGCCCCTTGGCGAACCGGACACGGCGCTTCCCGTACCCTATGTCTACACCGACAGCCGCGATACATCCTTGGCCGCCTCGGATGTCTTTGACTCCTACCCGCCCGACGAACTGGACGAATCCGGGCCAGAGGTCATCTACAGCTTCCGCCTGGATCAACCTGTGCGCTTTACCGCCGAGTTGGTCTGCCCGGAGCCAGACGGCGTGGACATCGACGTACATCTCCTGGGCGATATCGAACCTTTGGACTTGATCGAGCGCTCGGACAAGGGCGTGTACGCCGAATTGACCGCGGGCGATTACTTCCTGGTACTCGACACCTACGCCGGGGGCGGTGCCCCTCGAGTGGGACCCTATACTTTGGATGTCGCGGTGCGCCACATGGAAGCACCCGCCGAGCAAAGTTTCCGTCCCTATATCTTAGCCGCGGTGGAGTGGCTATACGATGGTTACGGTATCCTGGGCTATGCCTCGGCCGTACTCACCCATGATATCGCCTACGGCGATTTGGGCACCATCACAGCCACCGACCCACCCCGAACCATGTGCGTGGCCGCCACCCTGGAAGTCATCCTGACCGCCATGCAGATCTATGAAGACGACACGGGAGACACCGGCATCTGGACCTACCTGCCTCTGCGATCCTTCTCGCGCCTGGGTTCGAACGATCTGAAGGCCCACATCTGGGTCAACCATGAGCTGAACGCCGGCGGCACGGCCGATGCACTTCGCCACTTCGGCATGGGCATGACCGTGCCCTTTGAGCAAATGAAACCCGGCGACTTCATCAACTTGAACCGCACCAACGGCACGGGCCACGCGGTCACCTTCCTGGCCTTCATCGATATCGCAGGGCTAGAGTCCGACACCTGGCACGAAGACGTGGTGGGCTTCAAATATTTCAGCGCCCAGGGTGGATACGACGTGGGTGCCGGAGGCTTGGATTACCGCTACGCAGTCTTCTCGGAGTTCGGGTCACCGGAAATGCCCTACAATCGTGATCTGAACGTGATCTACTCCACCAACCAAGTCTACCTGAATACGGGCACCCTTTACGCCCCTGACTACTGGCTACCCACCAGCCGCGTACCCTGGTCCGGCATCCTGGCAGCAGGCCTGGATGAAGACGTGAGCTTCTTCGATCCGATCTACTTCGACGGTCGCACCACGGACGACATCGAATAATTATATATACCAGGCTTTACATTTCCCTATATCGATACGATACTATTGTTTGTCGATAGAATCGTTGTTCCCCATATTTGGAGGTATCATGCCCGCAGCCAAAAAGAAGGCCGTCAAAAAATCGATCAAGAAAACCGCCAATGCAAAAAAAGGCAAGCGCTACACACCCAAAGAAAAAGAACGCTTGCTGGCCAAATACAACACCGCGCGCGCGGCGGGTAAGAACACCCAGGATGCAGCCAAGACCGTAGGCGTGCCCTACATCACGATCCACTCTTGGGAAAAGAAGACGGGCAAAACGATCGGGCGAAAGAAAGCGACGAAGAAAACCGCCGTCAAGCGTCAGGCCCTGAAAAAAGCCGTGCGCGGCAAGAAGAAGCCTGGCCGCAAACCCAAGGTAGCCCCCAGGCCCAGAGGCGGCTTGACCCTGGTCACCCCCAATGGATTCCGCATCGAAGGCATCAGCTCTTCCGAGTTAATCATGGTGCTCAAGGCCCTCAAGTAGGCACCTTGTCTCGCAGAAGTACGTGAAAGCGGGCCCATGACTTGGGCTCGCTTTCCGCCCAAATGCGCCCCCCATGGGCTTGCACGATACGCCAGCTCACATACAGACCGACCCCCGTGCCCTTCTGCTTCATCAACTCCGGCTTGCGGATGCGCGAGAAGCGCTTGAAGAGCAAATCACGGTCTTCGGGCGAGAAGCCCGGTCCTTCATTATAGACCCGTATAAGTATGCCCTCATCCGTGCGCACGGCATCCAATTCGATCTTGCCGCCGGGTTTGCCGTACTTGATGGCGTTGCCCAAAAGATTTCTTAGAACGACACCCAAAAGACTCGGATCACCTCGAAGCGAAATGGGACCTTGCTCGACTCGAACCGATAAAATCATTCCCCGTTCATTCAATTGCGGCTCCAGATCCTCGACGGCGGGCGAAAATATTTCCTTTTCCAAGTCCAGGCCTTCTACGGCCTGAATCTCCATCTCACCCGATTCGATCCAGGCCAGGTTCAAGTACTCACCCACCAGCGCCAACAAACCCTCGGCCTTGGCGTTCATTCGACCAATCTTTTCTTTTTGTTCCGGACTCAACTCACCCACGTAACCATCCAGCAAGGTCTGTCCGACGGTCTGCAAGGAAGCCAAGGGACTTTTCAGCTCATGGGCCACGAAACCCAGCATCTCCATGTAGGCCCGGTTAGCCGATTCCAACTGTTCGATTCGATAGGCCTTTTCCATAGCCTGAGCGAGCCGCTCCGTCAGAGCCATATGCTTCCGCACATGTTCCTCTCGGTATGCGCCCTTCTGGACCGAGGAACGGAACAAGAGGGCCACCACCCGCCCTTCCAGCATCAAGGGACAGGTCATGCTGGAGCGCAGACCCTCGGCCACCAACAATCGGCTGGATTCACTTTCGGGTTTATCTTCGAGGTAGGCCTCCAGGTCACCAATGAGCCTCGGCCGCCCCTCGCGCACCACATCCTCAAGCGAGCTACCGCCGATGTCGCCGGTAAAACCCTTGGTCAGCCGGCTCTCGGCAATTTCGCTACGAGTCCAAAACGCTACCGCCCTACGCCCCTGCTCTTCGACAATGGCCTGGCTCTTGCGGTCACACGGGAAAAGCGACCGGGTGGCGTCATAAAAAAAGTGCATCAACTCATCCACGGAAGCCGCCGAAGCCACCTTTTGGTTGATGTAATCGATGGTGTGCTTTTCTTCCGGGCTCATGCCG